>CANARN010000030.1 GCA_947364045.1 uncultured Clostridia bacterium | reverse complement strand
ATCTCGCCTCCCCAGCCAAAAATGCAGATACAGTTTTTACTGTGTCTGTATTTTTTATTTGAAGAGATTCGAACTCGTCGTCCATGTGCGACGGGTGCCGCAGGCAGAGGAGCACGGACATGAAATAGGATATTTGCGCAGCAAATGAAAAAGGCTTGCCTTTTTCGAATCTCGCCTCCCCAGCCAAAAATGCAGATACAGTTTTTACTGTGTCTGTATTTTTCGTTTATAAGAAGAGATTCGAACTCACAATTGTCCATGTGCGACGGTTGCCGCAACGTCCACCGCTTCATCAACAACGAAGTCAACCACATCTCCCTCACTGTCCGTAAATCCTTCCAATGACAGCAGGCTGTGGTTTGTGTCCAGTTTTTTCAGATAACGCCACCGTTCTTTATCTTTGTAGAACTCTGCGTACTGTTCCCGCACGACTTCAAGCAGACAGCCCTGCACGGGGATAAACAAATTGTCCATGTAACTCTGGTCGGCTTGCCTGCGGTGGCAGAAGTCCGTATAGGATAATTCCACATAGACATTGTTTTCTTTGATATAATTATCTCCCTAACTCCTTACATATTTTTGTAAAGCCATCCGATTGTTGCACCAAAACAATTTCTCCCTCGCCATGCGGCTCTTGAAAACCATTATAATGATGTTCCAAGATTTCATCAGTTATTACAAATGGAGAGTTTGCATGTAAAGATAAATTTCTTTGCCCCAATCTTCTTTTCAGTGTTTCTTTACTCGCCTTTAAATATATGAGTTCTACTATGCCACCTGCATCTTTAATTGTTTTTTTGTAAAAATCTCGATTTTCTTTATTCCAAAAACTAAAATCCAGAATAACATCTTTCCCATCTTTGATAAGACCTAACATTTTTTGGCGAAGTGTCGCTTCAACTTTTTCTGATAATTCTTCATATTGATTATCTGGATAATCCACTCCCTTTTTCCCGTGAAGTTTCCACATTTCCTCATCAATAGAAAGTCTGATATATCCCTCTTTTTCTTTTTTCTTTGCATACGTGGTTTTCCCTGACCCGCATACTCCGCACATCATTATAACTTTACTCATGTATACCCCTTTTAAAAATCATACATCTATTTCTTCAATAGCCTTATCTAAAAATATCTCCCCATCTAAATGCTCTAATTCATGGCAAAAACATTGTGCAAGTCCATCCTCGGCAGTAATCATTATTTCCTCCCCGTATTCATTCTGTGCTTGGATTGTGACCTTTTGAGGACGAATTGTTTTCACGCAACGGTTAGAAACGCAGTACGCTTGACGCTGCCGCACCGACAACGGCAACGCAAAACTGATTACACCTGTCAATAAAGTTTGCTCCGATAAACTCCGCTTTACAGTTTTCAGGCGCAGACACGCTGATGCGTTTTTCACCTACGCTTAAAACAGGTCTGTATTCGCATTTTGCTTTTTTCATAAATATTCCCCTGATTTTATTCAGATATAAAAGAACAGCATCCTATTATTTTTCAATAACAA
Source organism: uncultured Clostridia bacterium (assembly GCA_947364045.1). Lineage (GTDB taxonomy): Bacteria > Bacillota > Clostridia > Oscillospirales > Acutalibacteraceae > Fimenecus. The sequence goes on along the minus strand of CANARN010000030.1, from coordinate 24,322 downwards.
CCTGAACATTTTTTATGCCAAAATGTTTAAACAATGCGATATGCTCCTTATTTATTATCTCTCCGCTTACCGCAATCGGCACCGCGGGCGGACAGGATATACAGGGCGACGAGCATATTTTGCCGAGCGCTTCATCGGCGGCAACCTCTTTGCAAGGCGCAAAAACAGCTTCACGTACGGTCATAACTCTTTTTGAAGCGGGCGGAACCGTTATTTCACTGTTTGCTTTTGTACGGTTTAAAGGAATAGCTTCAAACGCGCGTTTCAGCCTGTCAAAATCCTCCTGAGTATTTTGAGGGGTTACCATAAAAACAACACGCTTGCCGTCAGAATATTCAAATTCTATACCGTTTTTTCTGAAGTAATCCGATAAATCCTTTCCCTTAACAGAAAAAGCGGAAAAATCAGCCGCGATTTTCAGCGGTTCATCGGAAATATCCGATATTCCGAAAGTTTTAAGCATTTTTTTTAATTCAGCAACTTTATTTACACAAATTTCCAAGTCACAACGGATTTTTTCACTGATATATTTATTGCAAAGGTCAAGCGACTGCAAAATAAGATAAGACGGACTTGTCGAGCCGAATATTTCCATTGCTTTTACAGCGTTTTCGGAAAAATTATAACGGTCGCTTTCAGCTATATGAAGATATCCGCCGCCTGTAAGCACAGGAAGCGTTTTGTGCGCAGAATCACAGCACATATCAGCGCCGAGAAGTATGGGATGCAGCTTTTCGGGAAGAAATGCAAGATATGCCCCGTGCGCATTATCCACCAAAAGAGGAATATTCCGTTTTCTTAAAACCCTTGAAAGAGCCTTTATGTCTGTCATTCCTCCGAAATAATCAGGCGAAGTAATATATACAGCAAAAGGTTTACGGTCAAGCTCGGAAAGCCTTTTTTCAAGAGTCTCGGCTGATATTCGGCAGCTGCACAAGGTACTGTCCCCCTGCGAATAAAGCCACTCAATGTCAAAATCAAGCTTTGCGGCGGCGTAAATAAATGCTTTGTGAGCATTTCTGCCTGCTAAGACAAGCGGGCGTTCCGAGGTTTGCCCGACTCTTTGCATTGCCAAAGCAAGCATAGCATTTATACTTTGTGAAGAGCCGCCTGCGGAATAAACCGTGCGTGCCGTTCCGAAAAGCCGGGCGGCATTTTTTTCACTTTCAAGTATTATTCCTTCGGGTCGGTACAGCTCGTCAGCGCCGTTTATTTCAGTAATATCAAACGGTTCACAGCCCAAAACGGACGCGCCCTTATGCCCGGGCATATGAAATCGGGAAATACTGCCGTCGCTGTATGCCTTAACAAAATCAAAAACAGGCGTTTTCATTTTAATCGCCATGCGATACAGCATTCGCACAAAAAGCGCATAAAAAACAGCTTATTGTGCAAGGTATCGTTCCTTTCTTTGTATTTTCACACTATTCCCCGTCCGCCTCTGCAACCTTAAGCATCACGGCACATTCAATACGCTTTTTAAACAATTCACAGCCGTATTTATATACGCCTTTAATACTGCCTGACGCGTGATAAGAGTTTGCTGCGCAGCCGCCTGAGCAGTAAAGCTTTGCCCAGCAGTCAGAGCATTCTTCACGCGCATAAGCATTGCAGAGCTTAAATTCATTTTGTATCTCTGTATTTGTAACTCCGTCATAAATATTGCCGAGGAGATATTTTTTATCTCCTACAAACTGGTGGCAGGGGTACAAATCACCCGACGGAGTAACAGCCATATATTCAGTTCCTGAGCCACAGCCTGAAATTCGCTTATAAATGCACGGTCCGTGTTTAAGGTCAAGCATATAGTGATAGAAGGTAAAGCCCTTCCCCTCTTTTTTACGGCGTATCATTTCTTTGGCAAGAATTTCGTACTGTTCAAACAAAACGGGCAAATCGCTTTCGGTAAGTGCGCTTGCGTCTTCGGGAGAGCAAACAACAGGCTCCATACTAAGCTCGGTAAAGCCCAAATCCGCCATACTCAAAAGGTCTTTTGTAAAGTCCGTATTATAATGCGTAAATGTTCCGCGCATATAATAATTCTTTCCGCCCCGCCTGCGTACAAGCTCCTGAAATTTCGGGACTATCACATCGTAGCTTCCGCAGCCCTTATAATCCTTTCTGAATCTGTCATGAACCTCTTTTCGTCCGTCAAGGCTTAAAACAACATTGCTCATTTCCTTATTGCAGAAATCAATAACGTCATCGTCAATTAAAATTCCGTTAGTGGTAAGAGTAAATCTGAAATTTTTACCGTGTATTTTTTCAATTTCACGGGCATATGCCACAAGTTTTTTTACAACGTCCCAATTCATCAACGGCTCGCCGCCGAAAAAGTCCACCTCAAGATTGCGGCGTGTTCCCGAATTTTCAACAAGAAAATCCAGGGCGCGCTTTCCTGTTTCAAGGCTCATTAAAGCTCTTTCACCGTGATATTTACCCTGACTTGCAAAGCAATATTCGCAGTTCAGATTACAGGTGTGAGCAACATGAAGGCAAAGCGCTTTTATAACGGAATTTCTTTTTTTGAAATCAAATGCCATATTTTCATATGTGTCGGGAGTAAAAAGCTTTCCCGCGGTCTCAAGCGTTTTAATATCCTCAAGGCAGTCGTCAACATCCTTTTCGCAGATGTTTTCGCTTTTATATTTTTCGATTATGTATTCCTTTATTTCTTCGGCTGTCTTTTCCTTGCAGAGTGCCGTTATGTCGTACGCTACATCGTCCATTACGTGAACCGAACCGCTGCAGGTGTCAAGAACTATATTATATCCGTTGAGCTTGTACTGATGTACCATTTTTACCTCCAATGATAAAAAACAGGTAATACAAAACTGCATTACCTGCTCTTTTTTTAATTTCACTTAAGCAAAAAGCTTATTTCTCCTCACAGTTCTCGCACTGCTGATTAGCAACGCCGCAAGAAGTCTTGCAAGCAGACTGGCAAGATGTCTGGCATTCGCCGCAGCCGCCGTTAGCAACGCTTTCGGTAAGGTCTCTTGTCTCTATTGTTTTAATTCTTTCCATATCTGAAATCTCCTGTCTGTGACAAAATTTTACGTAATTAAGTATAGCACAAACAATAATACGTGTCAAGCGTAAAAGCGTCAACAATATACGGTTGCAAATTTCATTTTAATATGTTATATTTTACAGAGAGGTGAGAGATATGTACGAAAACACGGACGGAGTTTTTGTCATTCAGGGAGAAGACGGAAAAGATATTACGTGTCAGCTTCTGTTTTCATTTGAAAGCGAGAACACCGGCAAGGTTTATATTGTTTATACAGACGGGTCTGATGACAATGACGGAAATCTCAGCGTATTCGCCTCGGCTGTTGAAGAATATATAAATGATGAGGACGTTACCTTTACCGCAATTACAAATGACAGCGAATGGGCGGAAATTGACGAAAAGCTAAATGAATATCTTTCGGAAGAAAGGAATTAAAGCTATGGATACTTTACAGCTTATGAAAACAAGGCACTCCGTAAGACAGTACACGGAGCAGAAAATAGATGGCGAGGCTCTTGAAAGGCTTAAAGCTCAACTTATTTCAGCCGAGAAAAAAAGCGGACTTAGATTTGAGCTTATTTTAAATGAGCCTGACGCTTTTAACTGCTTCCTTTCAAAAAAAGTCGGATTTAAAAACGCCTGCAACTACATTGCAGTTATCGGCGAAAAGACCTTTGAAAATGAAATGAAGGCAGGATATTTCGGTACGGAAATTGTACTTTTCGCTCAGGACATAGGTCTTAACACCTGCTTTGTCTGCGGCACTTACAGCAAAAGAAAGGTAAAATGCAAGCTCCGAAAAGGTGAAAAAATACTTTGTATTATCACTGTCGGCTACGGCGAAACACAAGGCACGGCGCACATCAACTGTTCAATTGACAAGCTTTGCGATTTCAGAGGAGATATGCCCCCGTGGTTTATGAAGGGAATGGATTACGCAATGCTCGCCCCCACGGCGCTGAATAAACAGAAATTTTGCTTAATTCTCAGAAACGGCAACGAGGTTAAGCTTACCGACCGCGGCGGCACTTGCAAGGGCGTTACGCTCGGAATTGTTAAATATCACTTTGAAATGGGCGCAGGCAAAGAGAATTTCAGGTTTGTAAAATAAAACAGATTGCACAATATACAACAAAACGGCATACAAAAGCGTATGCCGTTCTTTTTATGCCTTATTAAATTAACACTTATGAAATTTTCATTCTAAGGCGCATTTTATCGCTTATCATAGCAATAAATTCAGAATTGGTAGGCTTTCCTCTTGTATTCTGAATTGTGTAGCCGAAATAAGAGCTTAAAACGTCAATATCTCCCCTGTCCCACGCAACCTCAATTGCATGGCGTATTGCTCTCTCGACACGGGAAGCAGTAGTGCCGTACATCTTCGCAACCGTCGGATAAAGAATTTTTGTGACAGAACTCATCATTTCGCGGTCGTTTATGGAAAGAATTATTGCTTCTCTTAAGTAATTATAGCCTTTTATGTGGGCAGGCACGCCTATTTGATGCATTATTTCGCTGACTGTTACCTGAAGCTCAGCGTCGTCGCTTTTGCGCGGCTCGGACTTTGATAAACCGTGCGCGGACAATTGAGTAATACGTCTTGCAAGCATTTCAATGTCAAACGGCTTCAGAAAATAGTAATCGGCGCCTGCGGAAAGAAGCTCCTGTTCAAAGCGTTGATTGTCAGAGCTTGACATAACCATAATTAAAGGAGGATTATCCTTTGATTTTAATTCCTCGGTAACTCCCAATGCGTCTATCCCCGACATAAACGCGTCCATTACCACAACATCAGGCTGAGTTTTTTCAATTTTCAAAAGAAGCGCTTTACCGTCCTTTTGGCAAAGACTGACTTCACAGCCGTAAGAACGCAGTAAATTCACGCAATTCCTTCCGAAATCTGTTCCTTCTCCTGTCACTACCACTTTTAATCCGTTATTCATATTTTTTCCTCCGTATTTTTAAGAGCCGTTCTCGGCCTCTTTATTTCTTCCATATTTTACCATAAATGGTATAAAATGGCAATAGAAAATTTCATATTTTTTCAAATAAAAATAAAAAAATTTTAAAATTGCAAAAAACCGATAAAAAAACGGCGAAAATGAAATAATTTAAACAATTTGTTGATTTTGACGGAAAAAATTCACATTTTGCGTGTTTTTTGAATTTTTATTTGTATTTTATGAATAAAAAAAATATATCATTTAACAATATTCAGCACAAAACTGACTTAAATTTCAACAATCAAATTGTTGAAAACTCTGTTGAAAGTGTTTAAAAGTCTGTAAAACAAGCATTTCACATTACACGATGCATTATTTTTTGTAAAGTGAATTTCTTTACACTCAAAAAAACTTTGTGAATATGCAAATGTATATTCATTTTTAATTTTGCAGGAACACTTGCAAGTAACGTCAATTTTAAATTGTTGTGTGACAGCGCTTGGCAGAAGCTCAACGGCTCGGCGCATCTTTGCAGAAATGATATTTGCAGCGAATTTACAAGGATACGCGACATCAGCATACCCAACAACAAAAAAACTCCCCTGAATACTCAGAGGAGTTAAAGGTATAATTATTAATTTTTGTCAATCTCTGCGAAGAGCTTCAATCGGAGGCATCTTTGCAGCTCTTCTTGCCGGGTAAACACCGAACAGTATGCCGATTGCCGACGAGAAACCGATTGCAATTGCAACTGTTGAGAATTTAACGGCAAGCGGAACATCCATAATGTATGACACCAGAGCCGCTGAGGCAACGCCCAAAAGCAAGCCTATCGAACCGCCGATAAGGCAAAGGATTACAGACTCGGTAAGGAATTGGAACAGAATAGTCCCCGTTTTTGCTCCGAGCGACTTTCTTATGCCGATTTCACGCGTTCTTTCGGTTATTGAAACAAGCATAATGTTCATAACGCCGATTCCGCCGACAAGAAGTGAAATTGCGCTTACTGCCGCAATAAATATTGTAAACACATTTATAACCGTGTCAAGTAAGTCGATGTAAGTTGCATAATTGGTAACCGAATAACATTCCTTGTCATAATTGCCGTGCAGCGAGCGGACATAGTTCAGAGCCGAGGTGCCGATTCCGTCAAGCCTGTTTTCATCGATACAGGTTATGTTTATTGTTTCATAATGATTGGATTTTCCGCCTAAGCTGTCCATAAGCGTTGCCGGCATAAGAGCCATACAGCTCATCACCTGCATTCCGCCGGTCATTGAGGAAAAGCTGTTCATCATTTCGTCCGTATCCATTCCGACGCTTGCCATAAGGTCAACCACGCCGATTATTTTAACAGGTACGGTAATGTCGTTATTCTTACAGTGAATATATTCGCCTACAACCTCTTTTTTCCCGAAAAGCTGCATAGCGCTGCCTACGTCAATAACACAGACGTTTTTCCTCTGTGCATACTCTTCCTCGGTAAAGAATCTGCCGTAAATACACGGAGTTCTGATTAACATCTGCATATCGGTATTACAGCCGATACCCATTAAAAAGCCTTTTTGGTCGTTAACGATTATCTGGCTCATAGCCATTGACTGCATTGAAGCATACTGAACGCCGTCAAGCTTCTTAATAGCTTCAATGTCATTATCGGTAAAATAGTCCTCTTCGTCTGCCACCTTAGTGTTAACAGTTAAAGCGACTGCGCTGTTACCCATATTGCGAATCATTCCGACAATATAATCTCTGCCGCCGTCACCAACGGTAATAACCGCAATAACCGAAGCTACTCCGATAATAATTCCGAGCATTGTGAGAAGCGAACGCATCATATTTGTTTTAATACTGAAAACGGCAATACGGATGTTTTCTTTAATACTCAAGCCTTAACACCCCTTACGCTTTCTTTTGCTGAACCTTCGCTCCGTCTTCCATTGCAGGATCGGGACTTTTAACCACAGTGTCCCCCTCGCTGATTCCCGAGGTTATCTGATAATGAGTGTCATCAAGAATACCGTGCGTTACAGTCTGCTTTTTGACAACGCCGTTTTTGCTGTCGTAAATATAAACGTAATATGTTCCGCTGTCATAAAGAACCGATTCAACGGGAATTTTCAGAACATCTTCAACAACGTCAAGAGCTATTTTTACATCAGCGTCAAAGCCGATTACAACATTTTTATCGGGATTTTTGATTTTAACCTCAACAAGAGCGCCTCCGGAAGAACCTGAACCGCCCAGAAGAGAGCCTGTTATTGAGCCGATATCAAGCCCGTTCTGCTCGGTAGCCGAGGCTGCGACATATACTATTTCACCGTCATAATTCTTATTAAGACTTGTAACAGATACCTTCATACCCGTTTTTATTTTAATAAGGTCGCTCTTTCCGACGGAAACGGAAACAATAAGGTCATCATAGCTGTCAAGCGTTACGCCCGTACCGATTTTTGAATCCTCAGACGAACCGATAAGAGCGGATAGTATTCCGCTGTACTGTGTATTGCCGAAAAGTGAACCGAGACCGTAAGTGTCTGTGTTTTCCTGAACAGGCACAAAGGTTTCGCCGGGTTTAATATTTACCTTTGTAATAATTCCGTCCTTGTCTGCATACCAGCCGTTTTTAAGCTCGTCATAAACGGATTTAATTCCCTCGTAAGTCTTTTTCTTGCTTTCCGCCACATTTTTAAGCGCGTCAAGGTAAGTGTCATTATCTGTGCTGATAGTCACAGCTCCCTCTGCCTGCAAAGCAGTAAGCTGCGCGTTAAGCTGTGAAAGCTCTAAGTTTTTCTGAATAACCGCCTGATACAAAGCGTTGTTACTGTCTGACGACGGAATTTTTACGGAGGACGCCGCTGAAATAAACGCATTTATTTCCTCTTCAGAAGCTCCGCCCGCACGCATAGAAGCGGCTATTGCGTCAATCTGTTCCTGAGGAATCGCAACCTCAGCAGTTGCATTTTCCGACTTGAGCTGATTTTCAAGAGCGGCAATTTCCTTTTCCTTAGCTGCAATTTCCGCTTTTTTGTTTTTTATTGCTTTTTCATTCTTAGCCTTGCTTGCAGACACATTTTTAGCCGCCGAGGAAGCGTTATTGTATTCCTTAAGCGCAGAATCATAATCCTTTTTCGCCTCTACAAGATGCTTGGACGCTCCGCTTACATTAAATGTCGCTATAAGGTCGCCCTTTTTAACTTCATCGCCCACCGAAACCTTAACAGTTTCTGCAATAACACCGTCAATTGCAACATAATTATGCGAATATCCTGATTTTACTGTGCCGCTGACCTCAAGCGAATCGGTAATAGAACCCTTGGTAGCCGTTGCCATTTCATATTCGGCTGGCGGCTCAGGTTTAAACTGAGAATACAAAACATAAACCAGCAAAGTAAGTATAACAACAATTAAAGCGATAATTGCTATTTTGGACTTTGTGCTTTTTTTCTTGAAAGCTTTAAACACAATAACACGACCTTATAAAATAGTATATTATTAATAATTATAATAAAATTTGGTTTAATTTCCAATAGTTTTTTATAAAAAAATTGTGAATTTTTGTTAACATTTTTCATATATATCAGTATATCCCAAAAAGGAGCTTAAAAATGAGGAATAAAATTGCACTTTTTTTGGTATTTACGGTTTTAATTCTGCTGTGCGGCTGTTCAAGGGAAACTAAAATGGGTATCGGAGAGTTTTCGGACAGATTGCATAAGGATTACGGTCTGACGTTCAGCGAGGAGTCGGTACTGCTTGAAAAAAACGGTGAAGAAAACACCGTTTACTGCAACATTAACTCTTATCTTTTTATATTTTATCTCGGAAGCAACAGTAAAATATGTGAAATTGCCGGAATACTTCCGAAAGAGGACGGAGAAAAATTATCTGATTTTTTAGATACGTACGAAAAATGCGTGTCGGTATTCACATTGAATTCTGAGGACAGTGTAAAAAGCACCTTCAATGAGTGCGGAATATCTGCCGAAAGCATAAAATTTACCGACGGCAATAAGCTTTGTACCGTCGGTAAGTTTAAATATTCAGTTATTACAAACGAACTGTCTGTCACGGTTTTCTGTGAAAGGGTTTAATTACTCCCTGTGCCATTTAACGCCTTGCGGAGTATCCTCAAGAATAATGCCCTGTGCTTTCAGCTCGTCACGTATTCTGTCCGCCTCTGCCCAATTCTTTTCTTTTCTCGCTGTTTGACGGGCTTCAATCAAAGCCTCGATTTCACTGTCAAGAGAATCATTTTTTCTGTTATAAACAAGACCGAGAACACCTGTCAGCTCATCGAAAAGCTCTGCCGCAAATTCCGCAAGCTCTTTTGACGGATTTTCGCCTATGACATTTGTATTTATGTCGCGTACAAGCTCAAATACCGCTGAAATTGCGTCCGCGGTGTTAAGGTCGTCATCCATAGCAGAGATAAACTGTTCGCGGCGCGAAGAAAGCTTTTCTTTAATTTCATCAGCATTTTCGGGAAGAGCGTCGGAACCGTTTGCTATTGCAAAATCAAGATTGTCACGGCAGGTGTAAAGACGCTGTAAGGACGCCTTGCACTGCTCAATAATGTCAACGCTGTAATTTATGGGACTTCTGTACTGAGAAGAAATCATAAGATAGCGGATAGGCTCATAGCCGTACTTTTCGGCAACGTCACGTACAGTAAAGAAATTTCCGAGTGATTTTGACATCTTTACGTTGTCAACATTTATATATCCGTTGTGCATCCAATAATTTGCAAAGGGAACGCCGTTGCAGCACTCTGACTGCGCAATCTCATTCTCATGGTGCGGGAAAATCAAGTCCTGACCGCCGCAGTGAATATCAATAGTTTCGCCGAGATAGCGGCGTACCATTGCAGAACACTCAATGTGCCAGCCGGGTCTGCCCTTGCCCCAAGGCGACTCCCAATAAGGCTCGCCGGGCTTTGCGCCTTTCCACAGAGCAAAATCCATAGGCTCTTTTTTCTTTTCGCCTATGTTAATTCTGGCTCCCGCCTCTAAATCCTCAAGCGGCTGGTGGGAAAGCTTGCCGTATTCCTTAAACTTTTTCGGGCTGAAATAAACGTCGCCGTTCTCTACCGCATAAGCGTAGCCCTTTTCAACGAGAGTGCTTATAATATTTATTATCTCGTCAATATTTTCCGTTGCTTTCGGGTGAACTGTAGCCTCTTTGAAGTTCATACCCTTAACATCTTTCCAGAACTCTTCAATATATTTTTCGGAAACTGTTTTATAGTCTGAATTTTCTTCAAGAGCTTTCTTGATGATTTTGTCGTCAATATCAGTAAAATTCTGAACGAAATTCACCTTGTAGCCCCTGTATTCAAGGTAACGGCGAAGAGTGTCAAACACGCAAAGCGGCCTTGCATTGCCGATGTGAATATAATTATATACCGTCGGTCCGCAGGCGTAAATTTTAACCTCGCCCTCCTTTACGGTTTTAAGCTCCTCTTTTCTTCTTGTAAGCGTATTATATATTTTCATTTTCTTTCTCCCTTGCTTTATATTTTTTAAGCTCTTTTTCAAGGCTTTCAATTTTAATTGACATTTTGCAAAGCTCCTGAGCGACAGGGTCGGGAATGTGAACCTGGTCAAGCTTATCCACACGCACGCCGCCCTGCTTTACAACTCTTGCGGGAACGCCCACGGCAGTTGAATTTGGCGGAATTTCGTCAAGCACAACGGCGCCTGCCGCAATGTTTGTATTGTCGCCCACCTTAAACGGTCCTAACACCTTTGCCCCTGAGCCGATTAAAACTCCGTTGCCGATTGTGGGGTGGCGTTTACCGACATCCTTACCCGTACCGCCGAGAGTCACTCCCTGATAAATTGTAACATCGTCGCCGATTTCTGTAGTTTCGCCTATAACAACGCCTGTTCCGTGGTCAATAAAAAATCTTTTTCCTATTTTTGCCGCAGGGTGAATTTCAATTCCCGTTTTCCGCACGGCGCGCTGTGAAATTGCACGGGCAATGAACTTATGATTGTGAGTCCAGAACCAATAGGCTTTTCTGTGCATTCTTATGGCTTTAAGCCCCGGATAAAGAAAAAGAATTTCAGCGCTTGACTTTGCCGCAGGGTCACGTTCCTTAACCGTTGCAATATCCTCTTTTAACTGTTTGAACACCGAATCATCTCCTCAGTCACACAATAATTCAAAAAAAGAAAAAAGCCTTCAGAATCTAAAAGACCCCGAAGGCGAATAATCGCGGTTCCACTCCGTTTTGTAACTCAAAAACGCATAACGGCGTCACCCGTGCAGAGATACTAACTTTCCCCCTGCCTGCTAATAAGCGCACTTCGCAAACCGTGTCTTATAGACGCTTTCAGCCAACGGCGTCTTTCTCTGAAAGACAGAAAAAATTTGCTACTCTTCTTATATCAAAGCATTTACATTTAATATTTATTACAGTATAACACATTTTTTGAAAAAATCCACTGTTTATTTTGAATAATCTATGGCATTTTTACTGTCTTTTATGTAAATAATGCCCGAAACTACCGTAAGAACAGCGGTTATCCACAAAAGCGCATTTGAAATATTTGAAAGTGTAAGCCAAGACGGCACTGTTACACCCGGTACAATATCAGGAGCATAGCTGTATATTTCGCCGAGGAACATTATGAGTACAGTGAACACCATCTGGCTGACAGTTTTAAGCTTACCCCAAATGTTTGCCGGTATTACAACTCCGTTTGAAGCGGCAATCATTCGAATTGAGGCAATTGCAAATTCACGCGTCAGAACTATCATAACAATCCAGATGTTGCAAAGCCCAAGCTTCATAAACGCCAAAAGCGCCGCAGTGGTCAGCACCTTGTCGGCAATAGGGTCAAGCAGCTTTCCGAAATTCGTTACCTGATTATTTTTTCTTGCCATTTTTCCGTCAATTGCGTCCGTAACAGACGCTGCAAGAAAAATAAGCATCGCCCATAAAAAATTATGAGGCAGATTTTCTTTCATAAGTACAGCAAGAAATACAGGTGAAATCACCATTCTTGCAATTGTCAGTTTATTGGGTGTGTTTAATTTCATACAACCTCTCCGGTTAAAATTCCGTCAATACAGTTTATTACCTCAACGTTCACTATATCCCCGTTATTTAACTCATATCCGCAGGTAAAGCAGATTTGCGTGTCAATTTCAGGCGCATCCATTGTTGTTCTGCCGTAATAGGAATCGGTATAGCCGTCATAATCCTCAACAATAACCGAAAGCTCTTTTCCGACAAGAGAATCATTGACAGCGTCTAAAATTTCGTTTTGCAAATCGTTAATAATATCTGCACGGCGCGCCCTCTCTTCCTCGGGTAACATTCCGTCAAGTCTTGCGGCAGGAGTACCCTCCTCTTCGGAATAGGCAAAACAGCCCATACGCTCAAATTTCATTTCGGAAACAAAATCGCAAAGCTCCTCAAACTCCTCCTCGGTTTCGCCGGGGAAGCCCGCAATAAAGGTGGTTCTAAGGGTAACATCGGGTATTCTTTCACGGATTTTACCGAAAAGCGCCGTTAATGACTGCCTGTTACCCTGCCTGTTCATACGCTTTAAAACTCTTTCCGAGCAGTGCTGAACAGGGATATCCATATATTTTACTATCTTGTCTTCTTCGGCAATTGTGCTTATAAGCGCATCGTCAATTCTTTCGGGGTAAAGGTATAACAGCCTTATCCACTCAATACCGTTGATTTTGCAAAGCGAACGAAGAAGCGGAGAAAGCGCATTTTTACCGTATAAATCCTCTCCGTAACGGGTGGTGTCCTGAGCTACGACAATAAGCTCTTTTACACCGTCTTCAGCGAGCTTTTCAGCCTCAGCCAGAATGCTTTCGGCGGGTCGGCTTCTGTACTCGCCCCTTATAGACGGAATAGCGCAATAGGTGCATTTATTGGAGCAGCCTTCCGCTATTTTAATGTATGCGGAATAAGGCGGCGTTGTGAGAATTCTGTCACCGTCAAAGCAAAGATTTTCCTTCGGAGGATACTCCTCAACCTTGCCGAAAGACAAAAGCTTATCGCAAACCTCGCAGATGTCATTGTCCGCGCCTATGCCGATAACACCGTCAACCTCGGGAATTTCCTCAAAAATTTCCGAACGGTAACGCTCGGCAAGACAACCGGTTACAAGAAGTCTTACCGACGGATAATCTTCTTTATAGGACGCCATATCAAGAATGTTTTCAATTGACTCTTTTTTTGCGCTTTCAATAAATGCGCAGGTATTTACTATAATCAAATCAGCCTCGGCAGGATCATTTACAATTTCAAACCCGCCGTTTTGAAGCTTTGAGAGCATTATTTCGGCATCCACCTGATTTTTGGGACATCCAAGTGATACCATACCGATTTTTTTACTCATAAAAATCCTCCTCAAAAGTTTGTGACACCGATTGAAAAGCAGTTTTAATATCGGAATACGAATAACCGTATCTTAAAAGCGAGGCAACCGTGCGCTGTCTGCTCTTTTCATCTCCGATTTTATTTTTAAACTTGTGTTCAAGCAATAATACTATACTATTTATATTGTCTTTGTCAAGTGCAAGAACAGCCGCTTGCGCCGTTTCGCGGTCAATGCCCCGAAATAAAAGCTCCTGCATAATTCGCTTTTCACCGTAATGCTTATTATTGTAAAGATGCTCGCAAAGCATTTCAGCATATTTTTCATCATCCAGCAAAGACAGCTCTTTAAGCCTTTCCACTGCATTTTCTATAGCTTCATCCGAAAAATCCTTTTCACGAAGCTTTCTTGCAAGCTCTTTTTCGGAATACGGTCTGCGCGAAAGAAAGTCAAGTGCTTTATTATAAGCACGGCGAAAACTGACCGAGCTTATAAGCTCAGTCAGTTCATCTGCCGTTATTTCCTTGCAATTGCGGTATTTTTCGGAATACCACCAATCTTTATCAACGGTTGCTTTGTACTCTCCGTCAAGATAAATATGGATTTTTCCGTTTCTTCCGTCCTTTACCGAAATCTTCATTCTTCGTCAACAGCAATATCAAGCACAGCCTTTGCTGCGGCTTTGGTGGTAGGTACTTTAACAACCTCAGGCGCGGCAGGTTTTTTGCCGTCTTTTTTAGCTTCAACAGCCTCTTTCATCTTTTCACGGATCAGTCCGTCAACCTCCGCTGCAAAATCCGGCTGCTGTTTAAAGAGAATTTTAACATTTTCTCTGCCCTGACCGAGCCTTTGCTCTCCGAAATAATACCACGCACCGCTCTTTTTAATTACGCCGAATTTAACGCCCAAATCGACAATTTCGCCTATTCTGGAAATTCCCTCACCGTACATAATGTCAAACTCTGCCTCTTTAAACGGCGGAGCTACTTTATTTTTTACCACCTTTGCGCGTGTACGCGAACCGATAAATTCACTGTTCTGACCCTTCAACTGCTCAATACGGCGAACATCTACACGGACAGACGCATAAAATTTCAACGCTCTGCCGCCCGTTGTAACCTCGGGGCTGCCGTACATTACGCCCACCTTTTCACGAAGCTGGTTGATAAATATTACAAGTGTATTTGACTTGTTGATTACGCCTGCAAGTTTTCTGAGCGCCTGTGACATAAGACGGGCATGAAGACCTACGTGACTGTCGCCCATATCGCCCTCAATTTCGGCCTTGGGAACAAGCGCCGCAACCGAGTCCACAACGATTATATCAATAGCTCCTGAACGTGCGAGTGCCTCAGCAATTTCCAACGCCTGCTCGCCGTTATCAGGCTGAGAAACAAGCAGTGAATTTACGTCGACCCCTAAATTCTGAGCATATTCGGGGTCCAGCGCATGCTCTGCGTCAATAAATGCCGCTTCTCCGCCTGCCTTTTGAGCCTCAGCTACAACATGCAAGGCAAGAGTTGTTTTACCTGACGACTCAGGACCGTAAATTTCTACAATTCTTCCCCTTGGGAAACCGCCTATTCCCGTTGCATTATCAAGTGAAATTGAGCCGGTAGAAATCGCCTCAATATTAAGAGAGCTTGATTCGCCCAAGCGCATTACCGCGCCCTTGCCGTAAGCTTTTTCAATTTGCAGTAACGCAGTGTCCAATGCTTTTTTCTTATCAGCCATTTTTTATACCTCGCAGTCGTACATTTGTTCGTTTGGTAGTATTATATCGTATATTTTTCAGAAATGCAATAGTTTTTTCGATTTTTTATACTATTTTTTTTGAAAAAAACACTTGCAAAATCCGTTTCTATCGGTTATAATACCATTTGTTGTGATTTGAATTCATAATTTATTGTTATTAAGGAGGTGCCTTAAATGGCAAAATGTGAATTTTGTGGTAAAGACGTAGCTTTCGGAATTAAGGTTTCCCACTCTCACAGACGTTCTAACAGAACATGGAAGCCCAATGTAAAAAGAGTTAAGGCAATCGTAAACGGCTCTCCTAAGAGAGTTTATGCTTGCACTCGTTGCCTTCGCTCAGGCAAGGTTACAAGAGCTGTCTAATCAATTCAAACGAAAATTAACGGATACCTTTTCGGGTATCCGTTTTTTCTTTGTGTGTTTTCTTAAATAACCGTATTAACAATTCCGATTAGTGTTTTGATTAAGCCTACTACATTGGGAACAATTATACAGGCGAGCGGTAAAGCCGTAAATCGAGTTGTTTTATCAAGAGGCGATTTTTCTTCTTTTGCAAGATAAACTGCCAGAAGCACCGCAATTATAGCTTTGATAACGATGGAATAGCAATTAATCGGAAATACACCGTGAATTATATCAAACAGCACAGCTACCAATGCTTTCAAAGCCGCGTTTGCTCCAAAGAAAATATAAAAGAATTTAAGCAGCCGCCTATCCTTTTCGCCGTAAGATAAAACTGCATTTAACATAAATGCTAAAAGTACAAAGCCTATTATTTCGCCGACAACGGAACACAAAAACATCAGTGCCCCTCTTACGGATATAATAGAGTCATTGTAAAAAATGTTACTGATTATATAATAAACAGTACCTGTCATACCGATGGGTACAATCCAATACAAATACTTGAATTTACGCTTATCTGCTGAAAAGCCGAATTTCTTTTCAATCCACTTTGAAAAGAAATTACAGGAAAAGATAATTACCGCAACGCTCCATACTATATTAAACAGTGAAATCCAGGTAGTTACGCCTGAATGAACTGCCGCATTGCTTAAATAAGCCGACCTGCTTATTACCGTTGATAAGCTTATCATCATAGACCCGACAAACGAAGGCAACGACATAATAACAGAAGTTGCTAAAAGCCAGACAAATGACGGTACAATAAAGTTTTTCCATGTTTTCGGTGCGTTATCTATCCTTTCTTCAGCACTGAGCTCAGTGAAATAATACTGCGGTAAATTGTATTTTTCAATAATTATCTGTGCTATTTGAGGCGGTACAGGTAAAACATTTTCACAGCCTGCCAAGGTTTCCTCCGAAATGCCCGTTACCTGTGCAAGCGTGTCTAAACGAATACCGTACTCCGCTCTGAATTTTTCAATAGTATTTGCCACATAAATCCCCTCCCTAAAAATAAAACTATAATTCTCCCTAAGAAAATTTTACTATATTGAACATTGATTGTAAATGCACAATAATAACAAAACGGTTACAGCGGCTTTGTATATATTTTTTTGTGAGAAAACGGCGCACAGCAATAAAAAAAACGGGCAAGTTCAAAACTGCCCGTATGTAAATTTTAAAATATTCAGCCCGCTAAAGCTCGCTTAACAAATTCGATTTGCTTTTCAACCGATTTTACCGATGTTCCGCCTGACGAATTTCTGCGGTTTACGCAATTCTGCAAATCTACCGCGTCATATATACCTTCGTCAAACTTGCCGCTGAAGGATTTATATACTTCAAGCGGAAGTGTTTCAAGCACGTTGTCTGTTTTTATGCATTCAGCAACAATTCTGCCTGAAATTTTATATGCGTCACGGAACGGCATCCCTTTATTTACAAGGTAATCTGCCATATCCGTAGCATTTATGAACCCGCTCTGAGCGGCTTTTTTCATATTTTCAGGGATTGCGGTCATAGTTGAAATCATTCCCGCCATTACCTGCAAGCACATTTTAACTGTATCGCAAGCGTCAAAGACAGACTCCTTATCCTCCTGCATATCTTTATTGTAGGCAAGCGGCAAGCCCTTGAGCGTTGTTAAAAGCCCTATTAGGTCACCGTACACTCTGCCCGTTTTGCCCCTGATAAGCTCTGCCATATCGGGGTTTTTCTTCTGCGGCATAATTGAAGAGCCTGTTGTAAATGCGTCCGAAAGCTCGATAAATTTAAACTCCCAGCTTGACCAAAGAACAATTTCCTCCGAAAATCTTGACAGATGCATCATAAGAATTGAAACAGCGGAAAGAAGCTCTGCGCAGAAATCACGGTCTGAAACTCCGTCAAGAGAATTTAAACAAATGCTGTCAAAACCGAGCTTTTTCGCTTCAAACTCACGGTCTGTGTTATATGTAGTTCCCGCCAATGCACAGGAGCCAATCGGAGACACGTTCATTCTTTTTTTACAGTCGGAAATACGGTCAAGGTCACGCAGAAGCATCATAGCGTAAGCCATTAAATGATGCCCGAAGGTTACGGGCTGCGCACGCTGAAGGTGCGTGTAACCCGGCATAATAGCGCTCTTATATTCCTCAGCCTTTGAAATAACAGCGGAAATAACATTTCTTGTAAGCGAGGTAATTTCGTCCGCCTCATCACGAAGATACATTCTTATATCAAGAGCCACCTGGTCATTACGGCTTCTTGCGGTGTGGAGCTTTTTGCCTGTATCGCCTATCCGCTCGGTCAGAACCTGCTCAACAAACATATGAATATCCTCTGCCTCCATATCGACAGCAAGCTTGCCTGAGTCAATATCGTCAAGAATTTCGCCGAGGCAATCAATGATTTTTTCAGCATCGTCAGATGAAATAATGTTCTGAGCAGAGAGCATTGCGGCGTGAGCCATACTGCCTGTTATGTCCTGCTTATACATCTTAGAGTCAAATCTGATTGAAGAATTAAAATCGTCCGCAATTTTGCTGGTAACGCCTGAGGTTCTGCCCTCCCACATTTTTGCCATATATATTCTCCTTAAATTTTCTGTACCAACGGTGTGCCTTTTTACGGTATACCCTGCAAATTCATCAGGGAAAAACCTTTATGGTAGGGGCTGATGCCCACATCAGCCCGTTGCAAATTGTTCATAAGCGAGAAACGGGACGGTTTGGGCACCGTCCCCTACTCGGCGGGAGCAATTTCTCCGCTCCCGCATCGGTCGTTGCTTTTAAATCTGCGATTTAAAGGTGTCCACAGGACACCCGCAACCCCGCCCTACAATATCATTTAAATTTAATCGTTTGCGTTTCTCTGAGCGTCAAGCAGAGCCTTAACCTTAATCGGAAGACCGAAAAGATTGATAAAGCCTGCTGAGTCAGCCTGATTGTATGCGCCGCCGTCCTCGCCGAAGGAAGCAACATTTTCATCATAAAGAGTGTACGGTGATGTAATGCCTGCATTGATTACATTGCCCTTGTAAAGCTTAACCTTTACGTCGCCCGTAACGGTTTCCTGCGTTTTGTCAACAAATGCCGAAAGAGCCTCGCGGAGAGGAGTAAACCACTGACCGAAGTACACCAGCTCGCCGAATTTCTGAGAAACAAGCTTTTTGTAATGCTGAGTGTCACGGTCAAGAGTAATAGTTTCAAGCATTTCGTGCGCTTTGTAGAGGATTGTTCCGCCGGGAGTTTCATAAACGCCGCGGGATTTCATACCTACAAGACGGTTTTCAACAATGTCAAGAAGACCTATGCCGTTTTTGCCGCCAAGCTCATTGAGCTTTTCAACAATCTGAAGTCCGTTCATTTCTACGCCGTCAACAGCGGTGGGAACACCCTTTTCAAAGTGAATGTTAACATAAGTCGGCTCATCGGGTGCCTGTTCGGGAGCAACTCCCATTTCAAGAAAGCCTTCCTTCCCGTACATCGGCTCGTTTGCAGGGTCTTCAAGGTCAAGTCCCTCGTGAGAGAGATGCCATACGTTTTTATCCTTGGAATAGTTTGTTTCACGGTTGATTTTAAGTGGAATGTTGTGCGCTTCAGCATACTCAATTTCTTCCTCACGGGATTTAATATCCCACTCACGCCAAGGAGCGATTATCTCCATTTCGGGAGCAAAGGCTTTAAGTGTAAGCTCAAAACGAACCTGGTCGTTACCCTTACCTGTGCAGCCGTGGCAAATTGCGTCTGCGCCCTCTTTTTTAGCGATTTCTGCAAGCCCCTTTGCAATGCAGGGACGCGCGTGCGATGTGCCGAGAAGATATGTTTCATAATCAGCGCCCGCTTTAAGGCAAGGCCAAATGTATTCCTCAACATATTCCTGCTTTAAATCAAGAACATAAAGCTTTGAAGCGCCTGTTTTAATGGCTTTTTCTTCAAGTCCGTCAAGCTCTGTACCCTGACCTACATCGCCCGAAACAGCGATTACCTCACAGTTATTGTAATTCTCTTTAAGCCACGGAATAATGATTGACGTGTCAAGACCGCCTGAATAGGCCAAAACAACTTTTTTAATATTTTCTTTATTCATATATATCTGCCTCCAATTGATTATCTAAATAACAGGATAAAGTATAACCAATAGAAAATAAAATGTCAATAGAAAATTTAATAATATTCGCAATTTCTCTAATATTCTTGCATATTTATGAATATTTTTGCGTTTTTATACATAATATTGTGTATATTTATTAAATATACAATTTAATGTACGATTTATTCCGCAATTGTTCCTTCCTTTTCGCGTCTTTCCTTAAGCTCGCTTTCAACCTTTGCGCGCTCTTCGGGAGAATAGCGAATAAACAGAAGAGGAATAATGTAAAGCAAAGACGCTATTGCAGGAGTTAAAATTACGAGCGGCCAAATCCAGCTGTCAAATGCGGCAGTCTGCGTTCCCAAATAAACTGCGCCCTCAGCGTCCGGAATTGCGTTGTATTTCAAAAGATGAAGGGCGAGCATTGCAAGACCTGCGGTGATTCCGCTTGAAATCTTAGTAAATGAGGTCTGCATCGAAAATGTTATTCCCTCTGTGCGTTTACCGGTTTTCCATTCCATATAATCAATACTGTCGCAGAAAATTGAGGTCTGAGCAATTGACTGAGCGCCGAGCGGTATTGTGCCTATGCCGATTATTATCATCGAAATCCAAAGCATTTTACCCTCATAGCCCACAAAATAAGCTATTATACGGAATACTATATTTATCGCCTGCATAAAAATCAGCACGTTAACATATCCCTTGAACCACTTTTTGAGTTTATCCGCCAGCATCATACCGACAAAACCGAGTCCGCCTGTTATTGCATAGTAAATTGTCGTAAGACCCAATGCTCCAATAAAGCCGAATACTCCGTCAGAGGGAATAAAATCGGCAGGAATTTTGTATTTAAAGAAATATGTAACAAGATTTCCGCCGAAGCCCACTGCACCCAAAAGATTGGCAAGGGTTACGAGCATCAGCATTTTATTTTTAAACAGCAGTGAAAAGCTTTCAAACATCGAATCCTGCTTTGCCGACTGCAAAACACGGACTCTCTCCTGCGCTAAATACGAACGGTAGCTTATCATAGCTCCGCCCAATCCGAATATAACAGCAAAAACAAGCGTCATAAAACGAATGGAAACACCTGTTACATTCGCCAGCATTTCAAGCGCCATCGGAATAATTGTACTGAATATTCCGTAAACAATCGAGCCGATAGTTCTTGCCCACTGAACAAATCTGTCACGCTCGTTACCGTCGGGAGAAACCGAAGCCGTAATGCCCCAAATTGCGACGTCCTGAACGGTATATGCCAAATCCCAGCAAATGTACATAATTACGAAATATGCAACTCTAAGCCACAAAAGGTCTTCTCTTGTCGAGAACACAAGGAACAAAAGAACCGTAAACACGCCTACGGGCAAGGGTGTATATCTCAAAAACGGTCGGAGCTTCTCGCCGTTTTTAAATGTGTGCTTATCAATAAACGAGCCTACAATGGGGTCATTTATTCCGTCCCACACCTTCATAACAATGAGCAGCGCCGAAACAATTATTGCGGGAAACATAGCAATATCGGTCATAAAATATGTAAAAAACGACGCGCCGATAAGCGAATAAACAAGATTTTGCCCCGACAGACCTGTGTAATAATTTACCTTTTCCTTTTTGCTTATGTATTTCATTATAAAAATACACTCCCCTTTTCAAAAAATATAACACACCTTTTCTATTGTACCATAAACTCATATTAAAACAATAGCAATTCATCAAATTTTTGTTAAACTTTTGACGAAAATACCGTTTATCAACAGACGGTTATATATATTTCCAATCTTTTTGCCAAAAAAGTCTTGACAATTTCCTATTATGTGATATATAATATCATACGCAGTTGAGAAAACTGAATATAGAGGCATAGTGTAACGGTAACACTCCGGACTCTGACTCCGTCATTTAAGGTTCGAATCCTTATGCCTCTGCCAAAACAGAAACCACCCAGTCGGGTGGTTTTTGTTTTGGGAAATATTATGTGGGATTCGAACCTTAAAATATAATCTGTTGAATCCTTTAGCCGAGCAAGGCAAAGCCTTGCGAACGCCAAGGTTCTCCGAAATACTCAAAATCTGTGATTTTGCAAGTATTTCGTGAGGTTCTTTCGTTTCGCTAACAATACTTTATTATCTGTGCTATAATGTTCACAGAGGTGCTATAATGAAAACAGAATTAAGGCAAGCAAGCGCTGATATGGGCAAACAGGAATATGAAATGTTACAGGATATTCTTGAAGAAGAAAACGGGTTTACGAATCCTGCATATAATTTATCTTACAATGCTTATAAAAAATGGTTGCAGGATACAGATAATCACTCTAAAGGTCTGGATTTACCTAATGGGTGGATACCGTATACTACATACATTCTGTATATTAACGGAAGTCCCGTGGGATACGGAAGAATAAGACATTCGTCATCTGATTATTTAGAAACCGTTATCGGAGCAGGCAATATCGGATACGGAAATTCAAAGAAATACCGCGGAAAAGGCTACGGTAATATCTTGTTTAAAGAATTACTGAAAAATGCAATGAATACGGATACAGAGAAATCAAGTTATTTCCGCTGAAAACAAACGCAGCCACCGTAAAAATAATGCTGAAAAACGGCGGAAAAATAATCGGTGATTTTAAAGAAGAAAAATATGTTATATCAATCCCTACGCAGTGACGAATTACAATATTATATTGCTTGTCCCCGAATTTTGAGGCAGAGGTACTGCAAATTTGCAGTGCGTTATGCCTCTTTTTTATTTAATACGTTTAAAGCAAAGCCGCATTTCGCGCATTTTTCTGTCTGTCTGAAAAAATTTCGGGAAAGAGTTAATTTGCTTTGCTTCAAATGGACAAAACATCTTGTTTTCGGCTGCAAAAAAAGTTATAATATAGAAGATTAAACGGGATTGAGGTGATACTGTTTGAATTTACTACATATGAAATATGCAGTAGAAGTAACAAAGGCAGGCTCGCTTAACAAGGCGGCGCAAACCTTGCTTACTGCGGCGCCGAATGTCAGCCGCGCTATAAAAGAGCTTGAAGCCGACATAGGCATTGCTATTTTCGAAAGAACCGCTAAGGGAATGGAGCTGACGCCCGACGGCGAAGAATTCATTAATTACGCAAAGGGAATCCTTAATCAAATAGAAGAGGTGGAAGCGTTTTATAAAAACGGTTCGGCGAAAAAGCAAAAATTCTCAATTTCAGTTCCCAGAGCCTGTTATATATCGGAAGCATTTGCGCAGTTTTCAAAATTGCTGTCCAAGGAAGCTGCGGAAATATTTTATAAGGAAACCAATTCCCAGCGCACAATCCGCAATATTCTTGAAAATGAATATAAGCTCGGAATTATACGCTATGCCGAAAACTACGATATGTATTTTAAAGCAATGCTTGAGGAAAAGGGCTTCAGCTATGAAATGATTACAGAATTTTCATATTCGCTGATTATGAGCGCGGAAAATCCGCTTGCCAAAAAAGAAACCGTAACATTTAACGACTTAACCGATTATATTGAAATTGCGCATGCTGACCCTTATGTGCCGTCAATGCCTCTTTCCAAGGTTATTAAAGAAGAGCTTCCCGATAATATTAACCGCCGTATCTTTATTTTTGAACGGGCAAGTCAGTTTGATTTGCTTTCAAACAACCCGGAAACATTTATGTGGGTATCCCCTGCTCCCGACAAGCTGCTGAACCGTTATAATCTTGTACAGAAAAAATGTATTGACAACAATAAAAAATATAAAGATGTGCTGATTTATAAAAGCGGATATAAGCTCTCTTCTCTTGACCGCCAATTCATAACCGAGCTTTGTAATTCAAAAAGAAAATACCTTTAAAATATATACGTAATTAAGGGTATTATATATAAGGATAATACCGGTTATACATTTTAAGAATTCCTAAAAATCAAAAGTGTGTTAAAATATTAACGAAGTCAAATTGAGGGCATAGCCTTCTCAGTAACGACACAAATACATATTTTATTTCAGGAGGAAAAAAATGGAATCCGTAAAATACGAAATTACCGACAGCGTTGAAAAGCTGGAAAAAGCTATCCTGCGTACAAAAGAAGCGCAGCAAAAATTCGCTTTATATACTCAGGAGCAGGTTGACAAAATCTTTCTTGCGGCGGCATCGGCTGCAAACAAAGCAAGAATACCGCTTGCAAAAATGGCTGTTGAAGAAACAGGCATGGGAATTGTTGAAGATAAGGTTATTAAAAACAACTATGCCGCCGAATATATTTACAACGCATATAAGGACACCAAAACCTGCGGTGTTATTGAGGAGGATAAGGCTTTCGGTATTAAAAAGATTGCAGAGCCGATAGGCGTTATTGCCGCTGTTATTCCCACAACCAACCCTACATCTACCGCAATTTTCAAATGCCTTATTGCTCTTAAAACACGAAATGCAATTATTATTTCACCTCACCCGAGAGCTAAAAATTCCACTATTGCGGCGGCAAAGCTTGTTCTTGAAGCAGCCGTAGCGGCAGGCGCTCCCGAGGGAATTATTGACTGGATTGACATTCCCTCTCTTGAAATGACAAACACTGTTATGAAAGAGGCGGACATTATTCTTGCAACAGGCGGACCCGGAATGGTTAAAGCGGCTTATTCAAGCGGCAAACCTGCTCTCGGCGTTGGCGCAGGCAACACCCCCGCCATTATTGACAGCAGCGCGGATATTATTCTTGCCGTTAACTCAATTATTCATTCAAAAACCTTTGATAACGGTATGATTTGCGCATCTGAGCAATCAGTCATTG
>CANARN010000029.1 GCA_947364045.1 uncultured Clostridia bacterium | reverse complement strand
GCGACAGCGCTTCAAGGAAGCACACCGTTGAGGATTTAATCTGTGCTATTCTGTCGGAGAAATATGTATTTGAATATACTGATAAATCCTCATATAATTTTTTAATAAATATACCGGAAAAATTAAGATTAAATATATCGGGTATAAAACAAATATCGCCTTTTGATTTTATAGGTTCATAATTTTCAGAGAATACTATGCCGTTTTCAAAATAATCTCCGTCATAAAAGCTTCTCAAGGTATTTCTGAAAAGCTGATGATTTTCAATATATAAAACACTTATTTTATTATAGCTTAAATCAATCGGAAACGAAAGGAAATCAAAGCTTACCATCATAATATCAGCAACCTTTCATCAGTATTCACAACATCTCCCGAAACTTTACCTGAAATGAACTCCATTTTCGCAAACTGTTTCTCCGTAACTGTCAAAATCTGTACAGAACCAAATTTAGGTCTTGATTCTTTAACTTCATTTACGATTTGTGTTACTTGAGTTGAATTGAGCGCCAGTTTCGCATAAACCGACTCCTGAATCATCATAAATCCGTTTTTAATTAGAAATTTTCTGAATTTTCTGTAATTTCTTTTGTCATCTAATGATTCGGTCGGCAAATCAAAGAACACTAAAACTCTCATAAATCTATAACTCATATCGGTAAAATCTTATATTGGAAGCGTCTCCGCTTTCTATAGCTTCTAAAACACTTTTACAATAAATTTTAATTGCATTTAATAAATTTTGTTTTCTGCCGTCAACAGTCACTTCTAAGCTGAGTTTTGATAAAATATATCTTTTTTCTTCGGTTTCGAATTTCGTCGGGTTGTATTCTTTTACTGCTCTGTCGATAATCGGTCTAAACGGCTCCATCAGGTCACAGCCAAGGTTAAACCCGTTAAACATATTATTATGAAAAATTCCAAGCATAGTGGAATAACCGTTAGATACGATTTCCCTGTTAAAGCAAGAGAGAATTATACTGTAACCATAATTGAGCATTGCATTTATAAAGTTTTCATCACTTCTTGAAAACTTTTTTCCAAACATCGCATTAAAATAAACCTTAGCCGCATGTCCCTCTCTGTTTGTTTCATCATTGAACTCCAGTTCTTCTAAATAACTGTAGAGAATATTCGATTCATCCAAAGAAAAATATTCAAGATTTATTGCTTGATTTTTAATTTTTTCAGATATAACAGTTGTCCAGACAGACTGTTTATTAAATTCAGTCCATTCAATCTGAGTTCTAAGTTTCAAAGCAGTATCATGACATCCGTAATATGATACAAGTTCAGATGATGGATTTTGCTTTTCATCACAGAATATCACTTTAATTTTCTGTTTAGTAAGCTCATTAAGCAAAGCTGATGTTATTGAAGAAGCTGTGTTTTCGATTATCAAAACGGATATTTCACTTATATGCACACGAACTGTATTTTCACAGTCGCGAACTGACATATATCCCAGTCTTAAATCAAGCTTAGACGGTTTTGAAATTACTACTGTTCTCCAGCCCATAAAGCGCTCTCCTAATTCAGTAATTCAAATTCATTTTCAAACAATCCGGTTATTGATTGATTTACAATTTTAAATGAAACATTTTTATTTGAAGACAATATTTTGCTCATACGATACTCAGGACATTTAACTTTCAGATATTCCAAATCTTTACATACCGCATTGGCGTGTAAATAGTTGATAATTCCATCCAATGTACAACATTGTTTATATAAGGATAAATCTGTAAAGCATTTTTTGCTCTCTAATAATTTATTTGCAAAATCTTTAAAAATTGCCTTATAAACCGTATTTGTAAGTTTTTCACACAATTCATTGTAAAGCATCAGGTTCTCTTCGGCGGATATATTGTCAAAACTTGTTACAGCTTCTTCTTTTTTTGAAGTCTTGCACCAAGCAAGATATTTTGAAATTACCTTAATATATTTTTCAAAATTTTCATTTAAAATAAGCTGAATTGCAGGCTTAAATACGAATCTCTGCTTATCTCCGTTTCCGCTCAAATGAATATTAAATCCATTTACCTTGAACAGTGAGTCTATCTTAACACAGGGAACTAAAATTTTTGATACATTCTTATTTAATATTTTTGAAACATAATCAATAGGATCGGATATATATTTACTTTCATTATGCAAATAAATCGGGACTATTACAACCGAGTTTTTCTTTTTCTCCACAGTTTCAACAATAGCAAAATACATAGCGGCTGGCTTCTTATATCCGCCGTATTTACTGATGTCCGATAAAGGAGAATTTTCTTTAAGGCTAATTTTTCCGTTGCCTGTTTTCTTTTCAATAGTTGCATCAAAAAGTTTACCGCTCTTTTTATAAGCGTAACGTGTAAATCTAATATTATTTTTGCGCATTACAGACATTACTGTATTGATGGATTCGTCATTTTCTGCAATCCATGCGCCCGGCGTCGAATAATTAAAAATCTTATCTATACTCCAGCTTCCGTTTTGAATATTTCTGACAAAAAATTCCTGTCTCACCTTCATTGTATAAACATTTCCGACCACAATATTTAAATAAGCATCCTTTGCATGATGAAAGTCGTTAATTTCTCTGCTTTTAACAAAGCCGTACTTATTTCTGAAATCATGCACAAGTGCAGCTTTTATATATTCAACCTGAGTACTCGGGTAACGCTTTTTAAGAAGCTGAGCAACTGCCTTTGTAGACTGTCTTGTTTCAACAAGCTGTCTGGCAGCAAAATCTGAAAGCTCATCGTCTGTTAATGGCGTGTTACGCGTTAATCTATCAAACTTTTTTTGACTGATAAGTCCTTCTTTTCCTGTTGTACGAAGCTTTTTCCAAAACGGTGTCATTTTTTCTCTGATATCAGCGTTTACAGGATATATATTTTTTTTGCCGGCATTAGCAGTTCTAAGAACAAGAACTCTGTTATCAATACTGTCATCTTTAATTTTAGAACGCGGATATATATGGTCAATGTCATATATATTTTTATTTGACAAATCACTTAATGAAATGGGTTTGCCTGTATACATACATTTTCCGAGCTGTGTAAAATAAAGGAAAAGCGCATCACGCTTAAACTCATCTTCAGGCTGCGAATTGAGTTCCTCATATAAATCTCTTTCTATATTTTTACATTCTTTATACAAATCAAGAAGTTTTTGTTTTCGAGAAACCGTTCTCTTATTTTTCTCACCGTCACAACGTGCAACTTCAATGAAAATCTTTTTAGGTCCACATCCTTTAATTTTGACAATCTCTTCAATAATTTGCATAGCCTGATAGATAGGTCTCTTAATTTTAGGTGACACATAAAGCTTGTCCACCTCACTTTTCAGTGAGGTAAACTCAAGTATTTCATTCTCATCGTTGATATTTTTTGTGAAATCATAGTCTTTGCTCAAAAGCTGCATTAAATTATTATTTGTTTCCCAAAGCGCACGGATAATATTTGTTTGACCGACATATTGGATGTCAGAAAAAATACCTGTGAGTAATTTTTTGGATAATCTGCCCCACCCGCTGTATTTCATCTTAGAAATCTTATAAATATCTTCTTCAGAAATTCTATTTCCGTATATATTTTTAAGTCGTTTTTTCAAGAGCTTTTTATCATCGCCGAAAATTGTAACAGCTTTAATAATATTTTCTTTATCGGAAAGAGGCAAATCAATAGTTTCTAAATCTCTAAACGGCTTCAAAGTTGATTTAAAATCGCCGTCTATCCCGGTTATTTCCACATTTGAAAAGCCTTTTGAAATAAAGTATTTTTTTAAAGCAGCTAAAGTGACCTTATTTCTCTTTTCAAACAAATCTCTGTAAATATCCTGTTTCAACTCACAGCTAATAGGTTCACCGTCAATTTTAAGATTATTAAGTTCATTAAGAACTGAAAAAGCTGAATACAGAAGTGAATTTTTAGGGATTACATCCTCTTTCCAAAGATATGTACATTTACTTGTTAAATTTTCAATAAACCTTTCCGCACTCTTATCAATATTTACTACTGTTTCAAAATTCCAAGGATATATTTTTTCATTAGTTCTGACAACCCAGCTTCTTTCGCTGTGCGTGTTAAGCGGACCTACATAGTATGGAATTCTGAAATTAAATATATCAATTATTTTTTCGCTTACGGTTTTGTTGTTTTCATCCTTATTCAAAAGGAATGGAAAATATTTTTCGGCATTTTGTAATATAGCAATTAACTCTTTACGGTTCAACTGCATCGGTATCACGGAATTGTCCTTTGTAACAGCCTTAGGCATAAATGTACCGGATAAAATTTCTTCATACATCTGAGCATATTCATCGCTTTTGGGTTCTTTGGGAAGAAGCTTTCTCAAAAACTCACAAAAATCCTCCTGATTGCATTTACTTTTAACAGGAGATTTACTTGAATATCCTGAATAAGAAAGATAGTTTTCGGTTTTACCGTCATTCAAATTGAAAACAAGATTATATTCTTCAGGCAAATATTTTTTAATATATTCCTTCAAAAGTGCTAAATCAGATTTATGCTTATTATATGTGTTAACTTTTGCATAAGAAATGTAATCTTCACCTCTTAAAATATCTGCGAGAACAGACCAATCGTAAACAGCTTTAATTCTCTCAATAAGTTCAAAGCGTTCGCCGAATACGCTCTCATAAATCACTTCGTTTTCGTCATATCCGCTTTTAAAAGAAATACTTTTAGCCTCGCTGTCATTAAATTCCTCTGTATCAAAAAGTTCCTTAGCTTTTACTGTTCCGCCGGAAAGTAATATAACAATTGATATTTCAAGCGGATTATCCTTTTTATTAAGATTAAACTCGCGTATAAGTATTTCCTTTTTCTTCGTTACTGTTAAGGAAGAATTTTTTAAAGCGTCTTCAACTATTTTCCAGTCATCACAACGCAACTCATTTACATCGCAATTATCACGAATATAATAATTCAATTCATTAAATATTTTTTCAAAGTCAGAATTGAAATTCTCGCAAAAATCATCGCCGTCAAACAAAAAATGACCTCTGTTTTTTATTATATGGCTTACAGCGAGAAAAAGTAAACGAATGTCATGCGGTTCCGGATTTTGAATAAGTTCTTGGCGAAGATGATAAATCGTTGGATAATCTCTAAAATAATTTTTGTCTGTATAATTTTTATCGTTAAACAGAGAATATTTTCCGTCTACACTTTTATCTCCTCCGTAAAAACTACTTTCTTTTAATCTTTGAAAAAAAGAAATATCAACATTTGAAACAGCTTCGTCAAAAAGCATTTCCAAGCACTGCTGTCTAAATTTATTTCTGTCTGTCCTTCTTCTTTCGCTTCTGTGCGTTCTTCTCTCAAGAGCTGTTTCACCACTGTCTAAAAGACGCACTCCCCACATTGCATTACCCTTAAACTTAAGAACATTGTATTTTTCATCAGTAACGGCCCATCCTATTGAATCTGTTCCCAAATCTAATCCTACATAATAGTTTTCCATAATTTTTCCCCTTGACAAAATGTCATCTTTAATTTATAATTACTGTAATCTCAAACTACCTATGAGATTACACTACAAAGTTCAAATAAAAATTTATTCAAACCGCCGTTTTCGGCATCACAGTGTGTGAGCTAAGACCTGCTTTTGCAGGTCTTATTTTTTGACATTTTTTCTTTTTTCATATTGCTCCGCAATTAGTATATTGTATATTGGCTGTCCGACTATCCGAATTTTCGCACTGTTCAGTATTATAACTGTTTTGTGTTTCTACTATACATTACAAAACCAAAGCTTTTTTAGGACAGAAATTTGAGCATTTTCCGCATTTTATACACTTGCTGTAATCAATTACAGGAGCGTTAAATCCGTTTTGCGACAAAGCGCCTACAGGACAAACGCTTACAGCGGGACATTTGTGATTTTGAGGACAGTTTTCAATAATTATTTTTAATTGCTTTTCCATAAGATTTCTCCTTAAAAAAAATTTACTATTCATAAAATGTTTATTTAACGTATGCAATGTTTAATCAGCAATCTGTAAAGCAAATCATAGCTTACAAAATACTCGCGAGCATATCTTTTAAAAATCTCGTTTTGCGATTTGGCGCTGATTTTACAGACATTTTTTATACCGAACTGCTTTGCGGTTAAACCGGAACGGAAAATATGGTAATCACTTGTCAAAAATCCGATTACGGTTTCATCGGCGCTTTTTTTATTGTCCGACTCAATTATCTTTAAAGCAAATTCAAAATTTTCATATGTGGTTTTCGATTTATCTTCAATCAAAATTCTTTTTTCATCTATGCCGTTTTTCAACAAAAAGCGTTTGATAACCTCGGCTTCAGATACCTTCTGTTCTTTTCTGAAGCAGCCGCCGCAGCAAACTGCCTTTGTGACTGTATGCGATTTTAAATATTCAACAGCCTTCGCCATTCTCTCATTAAGCTGACTGCTCGGCGTATCATCGCCTAAAATTACACTGCCTAAAATCATTAAATACTCACAGTTATCTTCGTAATTTTTTAGTGCATCACAAATTACAAAAGGCATATAAAACACAGCAGGAGTCATTAAAGCCAAGGCAGAAACGCCCAAAACTGACTTTATAAATTTATTCATACAACCACCCCAGCTATATTTTCTTAACAACACCCATATTTGCCATAATCTTTTTAGTGCCAACCTTTTCAAAGGCAATTTCCATAAGAACGTCATTCCCCATCGGTTTAAGTGATATTACCATTCCTCTTCCGAAAACCCTGTGGGAAACGGAGTCGCCGACCGAGAATGTTTCAACCTTTTTCTCGGTTGTTTCACGAAGGCTGAAGCCTCTTGAAATATTTTTTTGCGGCGCCGGTTTTTCAAATCGGTTAATATTCTTTCTTACGGGCTTAACAAGAGATTTGCAACATTCCTCCGGCAATTCTCCGATAAACCTTGACGGTACATTATATTTAGTCGAACCGTAAAGCATTCGCGCCTTGGTATTAAGAAGATAAAGCACCTGCTTCGCTCTTGTAATTCCTACATAAGCAAGTCTGCGTTCCTCTTCAATTTCATTCGAGTCATACATTGACTGCATTCCCGGGAAAATTCCTTCTTCCATTCCGGAAATGAACACAACAGGAAATTCAAGACCCTTTGATGAATGAAGAGTCATAAGAACAACTGCTTCACTCCCGCTGTTGTAATTGTCAATGTCAGTAAGCAATGCAACTTCTTCAAGAAAATCTGACAGCGAACCTTCAGGATTTTCCTCACGGAATTTAATAAGGTTTGAATTAAGCTCATCAAGGTTCTGAAGCCTGTCTTCAAGCTTTTCCTTGTCCTGCTCCAGTGAAAGTTTATATCCTGTTTCGGAAAGCAGAGACATAAACACAGCAGACGGCGATTCGCGAAGAGACAGCTCATTAAAGCTTTCTATCATATCGGTAAATGCTCTGAGTTTTGAAGCGGAGCGTGAAAGCTTTTCATATTCATCGGCATGCTTTATTACTTCAAAAAGACTCAGTCCCAGACCGTCGGCAATCTCTTTCGCATACGCAATTGTAGTAGCGCCTATCCCTCTTTTCGGAACATTTATTATTCTTTCAAGACGAACTGAATCACTTGGATTGGCAATAACGCTCAAATAAGCTATTGAATCCTTAATTTCCATTCTGTCATAGAATTTATGTCCGCCGATTATTCTGTACGGTATACCGCTTCGAACTAATGCACGTTCAATCGTATTCGACATAGCGTTCATACGGTAAAGAACGGCAAAGTCGGAGAATTTCAGCCCCTTTTGAACACGATTCATAATTTCATCACAGATAAATTTTCCCTCTCCGTACTCGTCATCAAGCGTATTGAGAAGAATTTTTTCACCCTCGCCGTTATCAGTCCAAAGCTGTTTTCCTTTTCGCTGTTCATTGTGCGAAATAACCGCATTTGCTCCGTCAAGAATATTCTGGGTTGAGCGATAATTTTGCTCAAGTCTTATTACCCTTGCATTTCTGAAATTCTTTTCAAAGCTTAAAATATTTTCAATTGTAGCACCGCGGAATTTATATATGCTTTGGTCATCATCGCCGACAACGCAAATATTGTTATACCCTTCGGACAAAAGCTTTGTAAGTACGAACTGAGCGTGGTTTGTGTCCTGATACTCATCAACCAAAACATATTTAAATTTATTCTGATAATATTCTCTTATATCGGAATTTTCCTGCAAAAGCTTAATTGTATTAACAATTATATCGTCAAAGTCCATTGCATCGGCATTTTTAAGGAGCTTCTGATATTTTTCATAGCACTCACCTATCTGCTTCTCTCCGTAATTCCCGCTGCCGAGATTTATGTATTCCTGCGGAGGTACAAGCATATCCTTTGCATTGCTGATTTTTGACAGAATTGTTTTATGAGAAAGAAATTTATCGTCAATATTAAGAAGTCTTTGCACCTCTTTCATCACTCTTTTACTGTCATCGCTGTCATAAATCGTAAAATGCTTTGTATAGCCCAATCGTTCGGCATTGCGGCGTAAAATACGGACGCAAACCGAATGAAATGTACCAGCCCAAACGTCGTTGCCTGACTCACCCAGCATTAAATTTAATCTGTCCTTTAACTCTTTTGCCGCTTTATTTGTGAATGTAAATGCAAGAATTTCCCACGGTTTCGGAGCATCAACGCTGAGAACTCTTTTTATATCTTCATAAACATCTTTATCGCCTTCAAGATACTTTTTCAAAAGAGAAACAGTGTTTTCATCTGTATATCCGAAAACATCTTCGCTCTCATAAGCATTTCCGTACTTAATTAAATATGCGATTCTGTTAACAAGAACGGTAGTTTTTCCGCTGCCTGCACCTGCAAGAATTAAAAGCGGCTCATTAACGGACAGAACCGCTCTGAGCTGCATTTCATTCATTCTGTTAAATTCATTTTTTATTATTTTTTTTCTTAAATTTAAAATTTCTGAATCCATATCCATTTTTATCTCCTAAACATTGAAAAGGCTGTTTCCGTGACAGTCAATGCCCACAATTAGTGGAAAATCTTTAAACATAAGTCTTTTTACCGATTCGCAACCGAGGTCTTCAAAAGCTATTACCTCACATTCGGTTATGCACTTAGAGGCAATCGCACCCGCGCCCCCTACTGCGCAAAAATAAACCGCTTTATTACGTATTATCGCATCTATAACTTCATGGCTTCTCGGTCCTTTTCCAATCATTGAAGAAAGCCCTAAATCAAGAAATTCCGGCGCAAATTTATCCATTCTGCTCGAAGTAGTCGGTCCGCACGAGCCTATTGCTAGACCGCTTGGAGTTGGCGTTGGACCTGCATAATAAATCGAAGCTCCGTCTAAATCATACGGCAAAGATTTACCGCTGTCTATCAGCTCTTTTATTCTTTTATGAGCAGCGTCGCGTGACGTATAAACTATTCCCGAAAGTAAAACGGTGTCACCTGCCGTAAGCTTTTCTGCATAATTCTTTATCTCATTAGTGTTAATTCTGTATTCAGCCATTGTTATCCTCTTCAAAAATATTCTCAGGTTGTATATTCAAATCCTCGTTAAAATCAGAATTCGGCTCATATGAAATATATGTAAGTCCCGTCCCGTCCTCAGTTACTTCTACTCCTATTGCGTCCGGAATATCTCTCAAAATATCCTCGGAAACCGGACTCGTCTCAGAGTAAATGGACGGAGCTTCAAGTCCCGGTAATTCCGTGTGTAAATTTAAAAGATTTGAGGCGGAGCTGTTTAGCTTTTTACTTAGCGCATAAACATCTTTGTGCAGTTGTTCGAGAGATGAATTAAATTTTTTTGAAACGGCATCTACATCGCGAAGCAGCTGCTCAATATCATTCGCCTGTGATTTCACATCCTGTGAGGCGAGTGCGCCTATATCCTTTGCTTTTGATTTTGCATTGTCAATTATTTCATCTGAGTAACGGCGCGCATCAATGTAAGCCGCCCCAATCTGCTTTTCGGCGCGTGCAATACGCTCGTTTTTATCCTGATACTCCAAAAGCCGTCCTTTGTACCGCGAAGCTTCAGCTAAAGCGTCTTGCAACTTAATTTCAAGATCGGAAATTGCTGCATCCTTTTCTTCAACATTCCTTGAAAGTTCCGAAAGGGACTCAACCCTCTCCTCAAGTGTTTCAATTTTTTTGCGAAGCTCTAAAGACTCTGCTCTTTTTTTATCAAGCTCAGCTGATACCTCAGCGGTGTCATTCTGCAAATTTTCTATGTAAGCTAAAACATCAGATTTCTTAAAGCCGCCGAAAACAGAGGTTTTCATAATTATTTTTTCACTGCTCATCGCAAATGCCCCTTTGAACATATTTTTACGAATACATTTTATCAGATTTTTTTATTTAAAACAACATAATTTATATAAAATTAGGGAAAATTAATGGACATTTGACGAACTTTAGAGTAAAATATATAAAAAGGAGTGATATTTATGAAAGAAAGTACAAAAAAGATGCTGAAAACAGCGGTAAAAGCCGGCGCGGCTTTTACGTCCGCTTATTTGCTCGTAGGCAACGCTTTTTATTATATGACTCTTACGCGTCGAGGTATAAACAGTTCGATTGCCGAAAAATATATGAAAGCGAACAGTAACGGCGGAGCAGATGACAAAACAATTCATCTCAACGGAGAGCTTGACCAGGGAAAGATTTGGTTTGACAGAGCAAATAAAGAGAAGCTTGTTATCAGAAGCACTCATAAAAAGAAAAATCTCCACGCTGATTATCTGCTTCCTAAAATGGATTCAGACGTTTTTGTTGTTCTTATTCACGGTTACGGAGCTGCTCCGAGAAATATGGGCGTGTATGCAAAGCATTATTATGAACTCGGGTACAACGTAATCGCACCGAGTATGAACGGTCACGCTGACAGTGAAACTCAAAGAATTACAATGGGCTGGGAAGACAGACTTGATATTATCGATTGGATTAACTATATTGTCGAAGAATATCCTGACGCAAAAATCATAATACACGGCGTTTCTATGGGTTCTGCTACAACGATGATGACTCTCGGCGAAGAGCTTCCCGAAAATGTTAAGGTTGCCGTAGCAGACTGCGGATTTACTTCTATTTGGGATATATTTGACCAAAAAATCAATAAGGTTGTAAATATTCCGGGTAATCCCATTCTTACAAGCGCAAACACTGTAAACAAGGTTCTTTCGGGATTTGATATGAAAAAAGCTTCTGCTATTGAGCAGTTAAAGAAAGCTACTGTGCCAACCTTATTTATTCACGGTGATGAAGATACATTTGTGCCGTTTGAAATGCTTCAAAAGCTCTACGATGCCGCTGCCTGCGCAAGGGACATTGTAATTATTCCCGGAGCGCCACATGCAAGAAACTCAATAGTTGCTCCTGAGCTTTACTGGACAAATGTTGACAACTTTATTAAAAAATACATATAAAAATATTTACAGGCGGAGAGTAATTTTCTCCGCCTTTTTTCTTTATATGAAAAAAATAACAAAAAAGACTTGATAAAAGAACAAAAATTTATTATTATATAATATATATTTTTTACGGAGGTTTGGCAATGAAAGAAGAAAACAGACAGTACGGTCAATTAGCTTACGACATAGTTGAACACGCTGCCAAAAAAATCGGTTCACGTCTTCCCGGTTCTGAAGGCGAAAAGAAATTGCACGATTATATGTGCGGAAAGCTTGAAGAAATCGGAATTAAACCGACAGTTGAGGAATTTGCCGTTTCTCCCCGTTCAGGTATCGGCGGTCTCGGTTATGCAGGCTATTTCGGAATAATTCTCAGCGTACTTATGTACTTTGCTCTTCACAACGAAAACTTATGGTTTTTAATGGCTATTGCAGGCATAATTTTTGTTATTTGGCTTGTATTCAGCTGTTTCTTCTACAAACAGTGGTTTGATATGTTCTTCCCTCAGAAGATTTCACGTAACTCTTACGGCGAGCTTCTTCCCGAGGACGGTAAATACGATTACACAATTGTTCTCTCCGGTCATTCAGACACAAGCTGGACCTGGAGACACTCTGAGCATTCATACAAATACAAAGATAAGCCGATTTTGGGTCTTATTGCTACATACGCTAAAGTAGGCTTCGGCGCTGTTTGCGTATTTTTAAATGTCGGTATTTCGATTGCTATGGCTGTAATCCGCGGAGTTTATCTTATTATATCAACATACGGTCTTAATGAAATGAATCTTGTTAAAGAAGAATGGTACAACATAGCAAAATGGTACGAAAATATTGCTACAAGCCAGTCTTTTCAAACTTTCCAGCTTGTTCTTCTTGTACTCCCGGTTGTAACGGCTATCGGCAGCGCATTTGTCGCAATGTGGGGTGATCCTCACGAAGAAAACGCTTCAAGAGGAGCTATGGATAATGCAACAGGTATTGCATTAAGCTACGCAGTTATAAAATATTTTAAGGAAAATCCCGACAAGATGCCTAAAAACTGTCGCATTATTGACATGAACTGCGGTTCTGAGGAAGCAGGTCTTCGAGGTTCAATTGCATTTGCGCAGGAGCATAAAAACGATGGTATGCTTGACAACTGCTGGAACATCAATATTGACTCCGTTGCCGATAAAGAATATTTTGAGGTTGTTATTAAAGATGATTGGCAGGGTTGCCGCTTTGACAAAGATCTTGAAAAGATGTTCAAAGACACGTTTACCGAGATGGGTATTGAGTCAAAAACTAACGGTTGTATCCATAACCCAGTAGGCGGCTGCGACTCAACGCCTATGACAAGAGCAGGTGTAAAATCCGTTACATTTGCAGCTCAGAATCCTATGCTCACATATTACTACCACACTTGGCGCGATATGCCTGAACGTTTTGAACCTGAAACGGTTTCACAGGGATTTGACGTTATTCTCAGTGTTATTGATAAGATTGACAAGTTCCAGAGCGAAAATGGTTTTAACGGCGTTAATCGCTGAAAAAATCAACTTTTTTCACAAGACCGAAGAAACAGTCTTTCGGTCTTGTTTTTTTATCTGTCAAATGTTATAATAAACTCAAGAATGACTGAGAAATCATAGATTTCAGCTACTTCGGCAAAATTGTATCATTAATTCAAGCAGTCGCTCTGCGGCTTCGCTGTCCTTATAGCTGTTTGCATACGAAATTTTTGATATAATTACGTAAAGTTTTTTTACAGATTAGGTGGATAAAATGAAAAGAAGCATAAAATTTATTTCGGTTTTTTCTGCGATAGTTTTACTTTTTTCGTCCTGCGGAAAAGTCACTCCGGGGAAAATTACTGATAAAATGACATCTTATTTTGAAAAGAACGATTATCAGACCTGTAAGACTTATCTTTCTTCAATAGATTCCGATACAAAAAGACAAGCGTCCGATGAAGCTCTAAAGCTAACGGAAAATGAATTTTCGGAAATTTATAAAAAATATGAATCATACAATTTTTTTGACATCACACTTTTTGATGAGACATTCACCAATAACTGTGTGAAGCTTTGGGAAATTGCTTCCGAATTTACGCCTAATGAAGATGCAGCAAGCAATGAAAGCCTACAGTATCTCAGATATTTTTCAGTATCTTCTGACGCAATGCGTTACAAAGAGCTTTTCAGAATGATTAAGGATATGTATAGCAGTGGGTATTTATATTCAATAGAAAAATCGCTGAACGATTATGACACATCAGGCGAATACGCATATTTTGAAACCGCTGAAAAAATCGCCTCTGAATTTAACTACTCAGATTATAATCCGCAGGAATACTACATAAGCGAAATGCGTTCCGTATGCGAGAAAATGAATAAATACCTTATCTCTGTTAACAACGGTTTTGCTACTAATGATACAGCAGTAGTTGCAGCCGCAATAAACAATATTTACACAGCTGCTGATACATTGCTTTTTTCTTGCGATTCGGTACAAACCGTTTATACCGCTATGAATGAAGCTATGAATACTTTTAGAATTCAAGGCGCTTTTACAGAATACAAAAATCAAATAAACTTTTCTGAGCCAAGAAAATATACTGCAGGAACAAGCTTTCAGCTGTCGAACATTTTCGGAGGCGCTTATACTCCTCCTGACATCAGCGATTCAAATGTAACTGATGAAAACGAAAGTCAAACATCGGTTTCTAAAAAAGAAGCTGTTAAAATTGCTGTTAATGCAATCAATAAAACGAAGGCATATAATTCAAAAATCACAATAAACAAAACCCAGACAGTCGACATACAAATGACATCGTTTAAAACTGATTCGGAAATCACATCGGCTGTTTCACTTGTGCGTATGAGAATTAATGACACCTTGAAAAAATATAACGGTACATCAAGAGAGTCAAAAGAGTTCGTAAAAGGCGAGTGCGAAGGAATAAAATTATATAACAGTATTCCACCGTCAGAAAGTTCAGCTTCGCTTGACCCATCGTTTGTTGAAAGCTTCACAGCAGTAAAAGGCAACGGCGGATACGTAATAACATTTACGCTGTCTTCATGCACATCAACTGATGACAATATATCACGCAATCTGCTTTCAATGGTTGACGGTTTTTACTTTGATAACGGCATTCGGAACATTAAGTACAAAACCTTTTACAAGCCTACGTCCATATCACTTGTTGTCAATAACTCAGGTTATCTTGCAAAATATGCTTACAATATAAGCGGTGTTGCTGACTGCCGATTTACAGAAAACGGCGAGCAGGTTGCAACCGGTGAATTCAGCTTCTCACAGCAATACGGCTATGATTTTGTTTATTGATATATTCAAATAAGATAAAAAGAGCGGTAGAGATTGTTCTCAACCGCTCTTTTAGTTATATGCAGGTTATGTATTGTCCTCTTTTTTTATACCGAAAATTGTTCTTAAAACTGCACCCAACATTTTAGGCTTTAAAACTATAACTTTCACAACCGCTACCTCCTATTTTTTGCAAAGAGCCACACCGCAAAAAACCAATGACAGCGCCAGTGCGACAATGATAAATTTTGTAGGCAGAATAAAAGAAATCACCAGGCCCAGTCCGAGTGACGCAAAAATTATTCCGGTACACGAATTTCTTTTACCCATAAAAAAGCCCCCTGCAAGTATTCGTTACTACATTATACACACAGGGGATTTTTTTGTTACAGATTTATTTAATTTCCCATTCATTAATCTCTGAAGCCGCTTTGTAGAGAGAAATATAATTTTCGTGCCTGATTTTGCTTATTTTTCCGTCTGAAACCGCCTCGCAGATTTTACAGCCCTTGTCACCGGTATGTGAACAAGTAGAAAATTTACAGCCGTTTAAATACTCACGAAATTCACGAAAGCAATACGCCAATTCATTTTTAGGAATTATCTCATTTTTTTCAAAATCGAAAGACGAAAAACCGGGTGTATCTACTACAAATCCACCGCACACCTTAAACAGCTCTGCCTGTCGTGTAGTGTGACGCCCCCTACCTAACTTTTGGCTTATCGGCGCCGTAGCTAAATTCAGTTCAGGAGCAAGTCTGTTTAAAAGAGTAGATTTACCGACCCCCGAATTTCCTGTGAACGCGGTTGTCTTATCCTTCATAAGCGACGATAATTCCTCAATAGAACCGTTTTCACTGAGAGATATAACTTTGATACCACTATTAGCATAAACTTCTTTTACAGCGCTTTCCGAGAAAATATCGCCCTTTGAGATTGCAATTATCGGCTCAATGTTTTTGTATTCCGCATTTGCAATAATTCTGTCCGAAACCAAAAAATTCGGTTTAGGCTCAGTTGTCGAAATAACGATAATCAAATTATCTATATTACTAACGGGCGGACGGTTAAGAAAATTTTTACGGCTGTGAATTTCATCGACTGTATTTTCTGAATTTTCATTAACCGAAATTGTTACAAAATCACCGACAAGGGGTGTTATACGGCTTTTGCGAAAAACACCCCTTGCTTTACATTCATATACCGTATCGGCGGACTCAACATAATAGAAACCGCCGATACCTTTAATTATTATTCCCTGCTGTTTCGCCATAAATATCAGTTACCCGACGGATTTTCAGCAGGACTTTCTGCAACAACAATTACAATCGCAGAGTTCGTGGCAACTCTTGCTGTGCCGTCTGAAGCGGGAGTTTGTTCAATTACAGTACCCGGTGCTGCAGACGCATCCTGCGAATATTTTACCGCTACGTTTGTAAATTTAGCGCCAGAAAGAATATTCTTTGCCTCTTGCTCTGTCTTACCTCTAACATCAGGCAAAGCATCATAAAGATTAGACGTAATTTTTCCGCTGTTAAAATCAATTGTTCCGTCCTGTACCTTTACTCCGTCAATTACAACCGAGTAGGGAACATCTGCACCGGAACCGTCAACCTGATATGTTTTTTCCGAATTATCCTGGAAAATTCTGTCTTTTTCAATCTTAGGCTCATTATTGACGTAAATTATAATTTTTCCTTCTTTTTGAGTATTCAGAAGCTTTACCGTAAGAGTAACCGTAACATCGGGCTTATTACCGTTGCTTATTGCAAAGTTAATTTTTGTTCCCTCCGGAACCATTGAATCAAATTCTGCTTCCTGAGAAACAACTCTGCCCTTTTCTTTTTCACTGGGAACCTCAGTGATTTTTCCCGCATCAAGTCCGACAGCAGTCAAGGCAATTTTTGCTTCATCAACAGTCATATTTTCAAGTTTAGGTACTTTTACTGTTTTCTTATCTGAAGAAACATAAACAATTACATTTGAAGCATAAGGAACTTGAGTGCCGATTGCAGGCTCGGTTCGAATGATTTTACCCGCTTCAACATCGTCACGGCTCTCATATTCAACCTTAGGCAAAAGCATAAGAGTATTTCTTAAATAGGCCACAGCCTGTTCTTCAGTCATATTAAGAATTGATTCATCAAGTAAAACTTTCTCGTGATTAGTCACTACATCAAGAGTGATTTTTGTTCCTTTTTTTACCTTTGTGTTAGCATCAGGAGTTTGCCCGATAACTGTACCGTCAGAAAAATTCTCATTTTCAACTTCATTTTTTTCAAATTGAAAATCTTTATACTTACTGTTGTTCTCAATATCGTTATAATAATTCAAATTTTTAAAATCAGGAACAACAAGCTTTTTACCGCCGACTGCAGACAGAATAGCAATAATAATTATTGCAAGTACAACAACGCCCGAAACCGCGCCTATCATTACAGCTGTAGTCTTATTTACAGATTTTTTCTCTGTTTCTGATTCCGATTCAGCTTCAACCGAGTCTACCGCAGTCGAGGAAATTCCGCCATCAGCTACATATCTTGTCGGCTCTTTATCAACAAAATACGAATAATTGAATTTAACCGACGGATTTCTCTTAAATTCATTTATATCCATAAGCATTTCCGCTGCAGAACGGTATCTGTCCAACGGATTTTTCTGCATTGCCCGTATTGTTATCTGTTCAAGGCCCAAGGGAAGAGTCGGAACAAGCTCGCGCGGTCTTGTCGGCTCATTTTGAAGCTGCATAAGAGCAACGGAAACTGCGCTGTCGGACTGGAACGGCAACTGACCTGTTATCATTTCGTAAAGGACAACGCCTACAGAATAAATATCAGCCTTGTCGTCTGTCATCTCACCTCTCGCCTGCTCAGGACTTATATAATGTACTGAGCCGATAGCATTTTCTGAGGTAGTGTCATTATCTGTTCTGCTGAAACGCGCAATTCCGAAATCGGCTACCTTAATTGTGCCGTCATGCAGCAACATAATATTCTGAGGTTTAATGTCCTGATGAACAATTCCTTTGTCATGAGCATGCTGCAATGCCGCGAGAATTTGACCTGCGAAATGCACAGCCTCTTTCCAATCAATAACCCGCTGCTGTTCAATATATTCCTTTAATGTTATACCGTCAACATATTCCATTACGATATACTGAAGTCGGTCGCCAAAGCTTACATTGTAAACACGAACAATATTAGGATGAGACAGTACGGCAATCGCTTTCGATTCATTTTTAAAACGACGTTTAAATTCCTCATTGGTCAAATATTCGTCCTTTAAAATTTTAATCGCAACAATACGGTCGTCGATGTTGTCATATGCCTTATAAACAACAGCCATTCCGCCTACGCCGATTATTTCTCTGATTTCATAACGTCCGTCAAGACGCTTACCGCAGAAATTTTCCATAAATAAATCTCCTTATCAATATGACAGTGTAACAACTGTAATATTATCACCGCCGCCGTTCTGATTTGCTTTATCAACAAGTCTTTCGGCAAAATCGTTAAATTTATCGTCTGAGGTCAGCGAAATTATTTCATTGTCGGAAACATAATTCGTCAACCCATCTGTGCAAATCAAAACAACGTCGTTTTCGTCTATAAATTCTTCACAAAAATCAACTCTAAGCTCATCCTGAACACCGAGCGCTCTTGTGATAATATTTCTTCTCGGATCATCCTTCGCCTCGTCTTCAGTCATTCGCCCTTTATCAACCATTTCCTGAACAAAAGAATGGTCTTTTGTGATTTGGCTTAAAGAACCTTCACTGAGAATATACGCTCTTGAGTCACCAGCATGGGCAACAAATACCGCGTTATCTGCCACTATGGCGGCAACCACTGTAGTTCCCATACCTGAAAGGTCACTGTCAGCCATACTTTCGTCGAACACCTCAATATTAGCCGCAGAAATAGCAGATGTCAGAATATTTTTAATTGAATTCCCGCTCATACCGTTTTTATATGATGACGATATTCTTTCAGATATTATTTTAACGGCTGTTGAGCTTGCAATATTACCGCCCGAAGCTCCGCCCATACCGTCGCAGACAACCGCCCAAGCAACAGAACCCGGGAGTTCGCCCGCCGCATAGGAGTCCTGATTATTCGGACGAACAGAACCCACATCGGTTTTAGCAACAATTCTCATTTAATCACCTGTCTTTCTTTTAGATGCCCTTAGCTGACCACAGGAAGCATTTATATCACTGCCGAGAGTTCTTCTGACAGTAGCTGTAATTCCGTTTTCTTCGAGAATGACTGCAAAGCGGCTTTGCCGCTCTTTTGTACTTTTCTCGTAGTTCCTT
Organism: uncultured Clostridia bacterium; assembly: GCA_947364045.1. Lineage (GTDB taxonomy): Bacteria > Bacillota > Clostridia > Oscillospirales > Acutalibacteraceae > Fimenecus. The sequence continues at coordinate 6,801 of CANARN010000029.1, read as the reverse complement.
TCACGGACATTATTAACCGGAATTAAATTCACATGGCAAAGTGTTCCCTTAAGACGTGAAGCTAGTTCTTTTGCGGCGGCATCACTGTCATTAACGCCTTTTATCATAGCATATTCAAAAGAAATCCGTCTGCCCGTTACATTTTCATAATACAGGCAAGCAGTTAAAAGCTCTTCAATATTGTATTTTATGTTAACAGGCATTGATTTTGAACGTATTTGGTTATTCGGAGCATGAAGCGAAACCGAAAGAGTAATTCCAAGCCTTCTGTCTGCTAACTCATAAATTTTAGGAACAATTCCGCAGGTTGAAAGAGAAATGTGGCGAATACTCATATTCTGACCGTTTTCATCGGTCAAAAGCTCAATAAATCTAAGTACATTATCAAAATTGTCCAAAGGCTCTCCGGTACCCATTAACACAAGATGGTTAATTTTAACGCCTAAATCTTTTTGAGCTGTAAAAACCTCAGAAAGCATTTCACCGGCTGACAAATTGCGTACAAAACCGCCTATTGCGGAAGCGCAAAAGGTACAGCCCATTTTACACCCCACCTGCGAAGAAACACAGATTGAATAGCCGTATTTATATTTCATAACAACGCTCTCAACGTATTCGCCGTCGAAAAGCTCGAAAAGATATTTAACCGTACCGTCAATTTCAGATACAAGCTTTGTGTTAATTTTACAGTCCAAAAATTCAAATTTTTCTGAAAGCACATTACGCATAGCCAAAGGTATATTTGTCATTTCATCAAATGAAGAAACACACTTTTCCTGTACCCATGAATATATCTGTTTTGCCCTAAACTTCGGAAACCCCAATTGAATAATTTCCTCAGTCAGTTCTTCAATTGTAAAAGCACGAATATCCTTCGGCATAATTACTCCTTAATGAAAACGGCAAAAAAGAATCCGTCCGTATTGTCAGTATGCGGCATAAGCGTTACAGGAGAAGCATCAACCATCATAAAATCTTTATTAGCCTCAAGAAAACGCTTACAAACGCCTTCGTTTTCTTCTTTATTAAGCGAACAGGTAGAATATACCATTCTTCCGCCCTTTTTTAAGTAACGTGAAGATGAACAGATAATATTATATTGCAAATCCGTCAATTTGTCAACAAATCCCAAATCCTTATACTTTATTTCCGGTTTACGCCTTATTACACCAAGACCGCTGCAAGGAACATCGCAAAGGATTTTGTCAGCTTTCGGAATATCCTCATAAAAAACAGAAGCATCACGAGCAGATGTACTGATTATGTCAATTCCAAGACGTTTCGCTCCTGAAGCTATCAAAGACAGACGCTGCTCATAAAGGTCAAAAGAGAAAACTTTACCCTTATTCTGCATCTTTTCAGCAATTGTAAAAGATTTGCCGCCCGGAGCAGCACACATATCAAGCACAGTTTCATAAGGCTTCGGGTCTAACGCTTTAATGCAAAGCTGAGAAGCCGTATCCTGAATATGAAATAAACCCTTATTATAACATGAGGTTGCAAAAATGTTACCGCCGGTTACCGTTAAAGCTCCGTCTAATCCACAAAAATCAGCAGACACATTTTCTTCCCTCAGGCGATCTGCAAGCTCATCCGGAGATATTCTAAGTGTGTTCACACGGATAATCATCGGCGGAACAGTTAGAGATGTACTTAAAATTCCTATTGTATTTTCCAATCCGTAATCTTTTATGTATTTATTAACTAAATTAACAGGACAAGAATATTTTACACTTAAATATTCGGCGCTGTTTTTATTCTCAGGATACACAATTTCGCTGTCGGCTGTTTTTCTCAGAACAGAATTAACAAGTCCGGAAGCGAATGAGAAGCCTTGCTGCTTCACAAGCTTTACACTTTCATTAACTGCTGCTGAAACAGGGATTTTATCCATAAATTTAATTTGATAAACTCCCATACGAAGCACTGTTAAAACCTGAGGCTTCAATTTTTTCAAGGGTTGTGTCAGCAGACGGGATAAAATGTAATCCAGTGTGATTTTACGTTCAGTCACTCCGTACACCAATGCACGCACAAAAGGCTCATACGCTGCCTCCTCTTTTTCTAAAACAGCGTCAAGAGTGAGATTGGAATAAGCCTTGTCTTTTTCTATTTTTAATAAAATTTTATATGCAATCGTTCTGTCATTCATCGTCAGCGCCGCCTTCTGTTTGATAGCAGAACAAGTCTTAAAAGGTTTGCAAGACTAACAGCTAAGCCTGCAACATAAGTCATTGCAGCGGCTGTTAAAACTCTTTTAACACCTTTTATTTCCTCTGTCTGCAAAATTCCCGTTTCATTGATTACGCGTACAGCTCGACTGCTCGCGTTGAATTCAACAGGCAGTGTTACAATTTGAAAGAAAACAGCAAGACAGAAAAAAGCAATACCCAGTGTTACTAAAAATTCAAAGCTGAAAACAATTCCTAAAATTGCAAGCGGTATTCCGACTCTTGAACCGATAGAACAAGCGGGATAAATTACCGAACGAAGCCTTACAGGGAAATAACCCTGAGCATACTGTGCCGCATGTCCTGCCTCATGGCACGCAACCCCTATCGCAGCAATAGAGGTTGAATTATAAACCTTGTCAGACAGGCGTATTACATTAGTTTTCGGGTCATAGTGGTCCGTGAGCGAGCCTGTAACACGGTCAACGGAAACATTTGTTATTCCGTAAAATTTTAACACCTCGCCTGCCGCCTGAGCCCCTGTAAGACCCTTCAATGAGCGAAAAGCGGAGTATTTGTTAAATGTAGAATTTACTCTTGCAGAAGCTATAACCGAGAGCAAAACCATGGGCAATACTAAAATTACATAGTAATAATTTGACAGAAAATAATATGAATGATAGCCCAAAAAACTACCTCCCTAAAACAGTACCTATTTCTATTGGATGTCCTCTTAAAAAATCCGAGTAACTCATCCGCTTCTTACCCTCAAGCTGAATCACCGTAAGTAAAAGCGAATTACCGTCTCCGCAGGCAACGCAAATTCCGCCGTCAACGGATATTACAGTTCCGAAAACCGCATCGGTTTTTATATCGGAAATTCTGCTTTCGTGAATCTTTAATACTTTACCGTTTATTTTGGTGACAGCAACAGGCCAAGGATAAAGACCTCTTATTTTATTATGAATATTTTGCGCTGTATCAGAAAAATCAATGGGGCAAAGCTCCTTTGAAAGCATTGGAGCATAATTTGAAAAAGAATTTTCCTGCTTTTGCGGGTTTAATCCGCCGTTTTTTAATAAATCAACCGTTTCTGTTAAAACACTTGCGCCAAGCTCCGATAAGGCATCGTGAAGCTCACCTGCGTTCATATTTTCGGTTATTTCAACAGATTTTTTTACAAGCATATCCCCTGTGTCAAGACCCTCGTCCATCTGCATAGACGTTACTCCCGTCTTACTTTCACCGTTAATTATACTCCATTGAATAGGCGCAGCTCCGCGCAGTCTTGGAAGCAGTGATGCGTGAATGTTTATACAGCCGTATTTAACACTTTCCAAAATCTCTTTCGGTAATATTTTGCCGAAAGCGACTACAATTATTAGCTCGGCATTAAGAGTGTTTATTATTTCCAGCGCTTTTCCGTCACGCATAGACGTCGGCTGAAACACAGGTACATTGTATTTTTGGGCGCAAACCTTTACAGGCGGCGGCGTAAGCTCATAGCCCCTGCCCTTCGGCTTGTCAGGCTGAGTAAAAACTCCTACAACTTCTTCGTTTTTAACCAGTTCTTCAAGGCAAGGCACCGAAAAATCGGGCGTACCCATAAAAATAACTCTCATATTTACCGACTCCTCTGTCTTTTAAAGTTATCAGTCTTTTTTGTACTTCGCAATCTCTTCTTTAGTAGCGGTTTTATCTGTAAACAAGGTTCCTTTCAAGTGGTCAAGCTCATGACAAAATGCTCTTGCTTTTAAACCTTCGCCCTTATAAACGCACCACTTTCCCTCTCGGTTCAACGCTTTAACTTTAACAGCTGAGGGGCGAAGCGTATAAGACTGCTTTCCGGGCAGTGAAAGACATCCTTCTATTGCACACTGCTCACCGCTTGCCTCAATAATTTCCGGATTTATAAGTTCAATAAGACCGTCGCCGACATCAATTACAACAACATTTCTCAATACACCGACCTGAACTGCCGCCAGTCCAACGCCGTCTGCCTCATACATAGTTTCAGCCATATCGTCAAGCAAGGTTAAAATTCGGTCATTTATTTCTGTCACCTCGCGGCTGGTCTTTCTTAAAATTTCATCGTCTTCTTTTCTTATATTTCTTATTGCCATTTTTTACCTCACACTGTTTTTTAATATTTTCATACTAAGTCCTCCGGATTAATATCCGCAAAGACACTGATGTCTTTATTGCTTTTCAAAAAATTCTTTAAAAGAACGCTTATCATCTCACGCATCCTTTTTGTATTTTTACATTTAATTATTATTCTCATCCTGTATTTGCCGTTGATTTTTACAATCTTTGGTACAGCAGGACCGAGTACTATTATATTTTGTTCCGAATATTCTTGAGAATGCAGCGATTTTAATTCGTTTAAAAATTTGTAAGCAGATTTTTGCGTTTGGGATTCGGATTCACCCAAAAAGCCGATAACACAAATATCACAAAAAGGCGGATAAACCATTTGCTTGCGGATGGAAAGCTCTGTATTATAAAAAGATTCATAATCCTGCGATTTTGCTAAATCAATTATTTCGTTTTCGACGAAATCTGTTTGTATGAACGCTTTTCCCGGACTGTCGCCTCTGCCGCTTCTTCCAACCACCTGCGTCATTAAATCAAATGCACGCTCCATTGCCTTATAATCATCATTATAAAGCATCTGGTCAATACAAAGCACGCCGACAAGCGTAACGTCAGGAAAATCAAGGCCCTTTGCCACCATTTGAGTTCCGATTAAAATATCATACTCACGATTTCCGAAAGCCTTAAATTTATCCTCATATGAATACCGCGATACCGTAGTATCAGCATCCATTCTGAGAACTTTAGCGGTCGGAACAATCGCCTGAAGCTGTTCTTCAAGTTTTTGAGTACCTGAGCCTTTAAAATTCAAAGTATCATTTCCGCAGTTTGAGCATTTCTTTGTAAAAGGCACGGAATAACCGCAATAGTGGCACATAAGCCGACCGTTTTTTATATGATAGGTCAGCGAAATACTGCAATTCGGACATGTTGCCACAGTTCCGCATTCTGTACAAGCGGCAAAAGTATTATAACCTCGCCTATTCAACAGTAAAATCGACTGCTTGCCGTTTTCAAAATTTTCCTGCAAGGCAACAGAAAGACGGTTACTTATATTATCGGTCGCCATATCAGAGTTATACGTTGTGTCAATTGCTTCAACACTTGGCAGAACTGCATTTCCGTATCTGTTTTTGAGAGTAAAGAGTGAATAAACGCCCGTTTGTGCCTTTGTATATGAATCAAAAGACGGTGTTGCGGAAGAAAGCAATAAAAGCCCTTTATGTCTGCCTATTCTGTAAGCGGCAACATCCTTAGCGCTGTAACGGGGTGTCATCTCAGACTTGTAAGTATGCTCCTGTTCTTCATCAATTATAATTAAACCAATGTCATCAAACGGTGCAAACACTGCTGAACGTGTACCGACTGCAATTTTAGCTTGTCCTCTTTTAACACGCTTCCATTCGTCAAGTCTTTCCCCTAAAGACAGCGCGCTGTGAAAAACAGCAACATTGTCACCGTAGCGGTTATAAAACAGAGAAATAAATTGCGGCGTCAGCGATATTTCGGGAATCATTACAATAACTCCCCGTTCTGTTTTAAGGGCTTCGTCAATAAGCTTTAGATATACCTGAGTTTTTCCGCTTCCCGTCACGCCGAAAAGCAAAGAGCCTTCTGCCTTTTCGGAATAATATAATTTTTTCAAGCCTTCAAAAGCCGTATTTTGCTCATCCGAAAGAATCACTTCATTAATTGACTTACACTCTGAATGCATTTTCACGGAACGGTAGACCTCACGGTCATATATTTCGATAAAACCTTTGGTTTCCAAATTTGTAATAACCGCCGCAGAAACTCCTGCATAGTAGCACAACTCTTTAACAGAGAGCGTTTGAAACTCTTCAAGGACATTGATTACATTTTCCTGTTTTTTAGTCAGCTTTTGAATCTGCGTGTCATCATCGGATTTTTTTAATTTCACCATTCTGAGAACAGCATCGTTCACTCTTCGCTTTAAATCGGTATTTCTTAACAGCTTACCTTCAATAAACATTTTATCCAAAGCATCTGCGTTCTTTTGAAGCTTACATTCTTTTATAACAGTTTCATCTTTAAGAAAACGGTTTTTATCAAGCAAAAAATTATATACTGTTTTTTCTGTTTCATCTGAAAAAACTCCGTTATAATCAGGATTTGCCGCAAAATACACAGTAATTTTAGTTGAATAACCGATAGGTAAAAATTGTTTACATGCGTCAAAATATGTACAAAAGGTTTGCTCTCTTACAAAATTTGCAGATAAAAGCATCTCTTCTGTCAAAAGCGGCTCCAAATCGAGAACACCGCTTATGCTCTTAATTTTAGAAGGCAGCTCTTTTTCTTTCCTGACAGAAAACACCATTCCGATACGCTTTTTTGAGCCATTTCCGAAAGGAACAAAAACACGCGTCCCCGGTCTGACGGAAGAAATTAAAAAATCGGGAACGGAATAATCAAACAACATATCAAAGGAATATGCCGTATTTTCAACAGCAACCTTCGCAATAGTAAAAAGATTCATACTCCGCCCCCTCTTTATAATTTATTCAGTTTT
>CANARN010000028.1 GCA_947364045.1 uncultured Clostridia bacterium | reverse complement strand
CATTCAAAAACCTTTGATAACGGTATGATTTGCGCATCTGAGCAATCAGTCATTGTTCTTAAAGATGTTTATGACGCGGTAAAAGCAGAATTTGCAACAAGAGGATGCTATTTCCTTAAGGACGCCGAGATTGAAAAGGTAAGAAAAACAATTATAATCAACGGCGCGCTCAATGCAAAAATCGTAGGTCAGTCTGCGGCAAAAATTGCAGAGCTTGCAGGGGTAACCGTTCCCGCAGGCACAAAAATCCTTATCGGTGAAGTCGAGAATGTTGATATAAGCGAGGAATTTGCCCACGAAAAGCTTTCACCTGTTCTTGCTATGTATAAGGCTGAAGATTTTGAGGACGCACTCACAAAGGCAGAGCATTTAATTGCAGACGGCGGCTACGGTCACACCTCATCTGTTTATCTTAATGAGATTACCGAAAAGGATAAGCTCAGTGAATTTGCCGAGAGAATGAAAACCTGCCGTATTCTTGTAAATACACCCTCTTCTCACGGCGGAATAGGCGACCTTTACAACTTTAAGCTCGCTCCGTCGCTCACACTCGGCTGCGGCTCCTGGGGCGGCAACTCAGTTTCGGAAAATGTAGGCGTAAAGCATCTTATCAACATTAAGACAGTTGCAGAAAGAAGGGAAAATATGCTTTGGTTCCGCGCACCCGAAAAGGTTTATATTAAAAAAGGCTGTCTGCCTGTAGCTCTTGACGAGCTTAGAACCGTACGCAATGCTAAAAAAGCATTTATAGTTACCGATACATTCCTTTATGAAAACGGATATACAAAGCCCATTACAGATAAGCTTGACGAAATCGGTGTTGCGCATACAACATTCTTTGACGTTCAGCCCGACCCCACTCTTAAGAACGCAAAAGAGGGCGCAAAGCAGATGGCAGCATTCAAGCCTGACACAATAATTGCTCTGGGCGGTGGCTCGGCAATGGATGCGGCGAAAATTATGTGGGTTCTCTATGAGCATCCCGAAGCAGACTTTATGGATATGGCAATGCGCTTCATTGATATTCGTAAGCGTGTATACACCTTCCCCAAAATGGGTGAAAAAGCTTATTTCATTGCAATTCCAACATCGGCAGGAACAGGCTCTGAGGTTACTCCCTTTGCAGTTATTACAGATGAGAAAACAGGCGTTAAATATCCGCTTGCAGACTATGAGCTTCTTCCGAATATGGCTGTTATTGATACAGATTTCCATATGTCTGCTCCGAAAGGACTTACCGCCGCTTCGGGTATTGACGCAGTAACGCATGCTCTTGAAGCTTATGCCGCAATGCTCGCAACAGATTACACAGACGGTCTTGCTTTACAGGCTCTGAAAAATATATTCAAATATCTTCCGCGCGCTTATGACAACGGTCAGACCGATATAGAAGCAAGAGAGAAAATGGCTAACGCCGCAACAATGGCAGGTATGGCCTTTGCGAATGCATTCCTCGGCGTATGTCATTCAATGGCTCACAAGCTTGGCGCATTCCATCATTTGCCTCACGGCGTTGCAAACGCGCTTATGATTGAAGAGGTTCTCAGATTTAACGCAAGCGAAACACCTGCCAAAATGGGTACCTTCTCACAATATGACCATCCGCACACACTTGCACGCTATGCAGAGGTTGCCGATGCCTTAGGCCTCGGCGGCAAAAATGATGAAGAAAAGCTTGAAAACCTTATAAAAGCCGTAAACGGACTTAAAGAAAGAGTCGGCATTAAGAAAACAATTAAGGATTACGGTATAGACGAAGAGGATTTCCTTGCGCGTCTTGACGAAATGACCGAACAGGCATTTGACGACCAGTGTACAGGCGCAAACCCGAGATACCCCTTAATGAGTGAAATCAAGCAGATGTACCTTAACGCTTATTACGGCGGAAAGCATTTTACCGAAGCTGAAATGCCCACCGAAAAAGATATTGAAGCAGGTACAATTCTCGACAAAGTAAAGCAAACGTACCGTAAAGGTAAAAAAGCATAATAAAGGAGGCAGACACGATGAAACTTGACAGAGTAATCGCAGTAAGAAACAATAAAACCGTTTACCGTGACGGCGACAGATGCATTAAGGTCTTCAATGACGGATATTCCAAAGCCGACATTCTCAATGAAGCTCTTAACCAGGCGAGAATAGAGGAAACCGGTCTTAAAATTCCCAAGGTTCTCGAAGTAACAATGATTGACGGCAAATGGGCTATTGTTTCCGAATACATTAAAGGCAAAACGCTTCAGCAGCTTATTGATGAAAATCCCGAAAAGAAAAATGAATATATTGAGCTTCTGATTGACCTTCAGCTTGAGGTTCATTCAAAGGAATGTCCCCTTCTTAATAAGCTTAAGGATAAAATGAACAGAAAAATCTGCCAAAGCGAGCTTGACGCAACAACCCGCTATGACCTGCACACACGCCTTGAGGGTATGCCCAAGCACAAAAAGGTTTGCCACGGCGATTTTAACCCGTCGAATATCATTATTTCCGAGGACGGAACACCGTATATTATCGACTGGTCACACGCTACTCAGGGTAATGCCTCGGCAGACGCCGCAAGAACTTATCTTCTCTTCTGGCTCGGCGGAGATATTGAAGGCGCTAAAACATATCTCGATTTATTCTGCAAAAAGAGCAATACCGCAAGACAGTACGTTCAAAAATGGATGCCCATTGTTGCCGCTTCACAGTCAGTTAAGGGCAATCACACCGAAAGAGAATTTCTGCTTTCCTGGGTAGACGTTGTAGATTACGAATAAGGAGTTAACATTATGAAGGTTACGGTTTGTATAGGCAGTTCATGCCATATCAAAGGTTCGCGTCAGGTTGTTGAACAGCTTCAGTACCTGATAGGCGAAAACAATCTCGGTGATAAGGTAGAGCTTGGAGGCACCTTCTGTATGGGTAAATGCCAGCAGGGCGTCTGCGTAACGGTAGACGGTGAATTCTACTCGGTATCTCCCGAAACAGTTGAAGCCTTTTTCACGGAAAATATTAAAGCTAAACTTTAATGCTCCGTATTTTCAATGCGGATGCCGAAACGGCTTTATAAAATTTATCTTTAAACAGGGTTACGCCTGCCTCAGAATTTTTTCTCGGCAGGTGTTGCCCGATTTGACGTTTTTACACAAATCGGTTACAATGTAAAATGCAAAACTTTAATGTATAATTTGAGAGGATGTAACGGATAATGCCGAACTGTTTAACATTAAAAAAATCCAACTGCAAAAACTGTTATAAATGTATTCGCCACTGTCCCGTAAAAGCAATCCGCTTTTCAGGAAATCAGGCTCATATTATCGGTAATGAATGTATTCTTTGCGGACAATGCTTTGTTGTCTGCCCTCAAAACGCCAAGGAAATTGTTGACGAAACCGAAAAAGTTAAGGTTCTTCTTCAGTCGGGCGACCCCGTTATTGTCAGCCTTGCGCCGTCATTTATTGCAAATTATGACGGAACGGGCATCAATTCAATGAGAAAAGCTCTTAAAAAGTTGGGCTTTTACGATGTTGAAGAAACGGCTGTCGGCGCAACAATAGTAAAAACAGAATATGAAAGAATGATTAAAGAGGATGACAGAGATATAATTATCTCCTCCTGCTGTCACTCAATAAATCTTCTTATTCAGAAGCACTACCCCTCGGCTCTCCCGTACCTTGCCGACATAGTTTCCCCTATGCAAGCGCACTGTAACGACATAAAAAAACGTTATAAAAATGCAAAAACCGTTTTCATCGGTCCGTGCGTTGCAAAAAAAGATGAAGCAGAGCATTACGAGGGCATTGTTGACGCAGTTTTAACCTTTGAAGAGCTTACCGAATGGCTTAAAGCTGAAAATATTGAAATCGAACCCGAAACAGATAACGATGTTTGCAGCCGCGCACGCTTTTTCCCCACAACCGGCGGAATACTCAAAACCATGGCTCAGGAGAAAACTGGTTATACATATTTAGCGCTTGACGGAGTTGAAAACTGTATTGCCGCGCTTAAAGACATTCAAAGCGGCAAAATTCACAATTGCTTTATTGAAATGTCAGCCTGTGTGGGCAGCTGCTCCGGCGGTCCCGTTATGGAAAAATATCACCGCACGGCAGCAGTAAAGGATTACATAACCATTGCAAGCTATGCAGGTCCTAAGGATTTTGAGGTTTCTCAGCCTAAGCCTATCGACTTGAAAAAGAATTTTGAATTTATTGAACAGCGCTTGCCTCAGCCAAGCGACAGCGAAATTAACGCAGTTCTTCGTCAGATGGGCAAATTTAAGCCATCTCAGGAGCTTAACTGCGGTTCCTGCGGCTACAACACCTGCCGCGAAAAAGCAGCAGCTATTATTCAGGGCAAGGCTGAAATTTCAATGTGTCTGCCTTTCCTTAAAGACAAAGCCGAAAGCTTTTCCGACACTGTTGTAAACAATTCGCCTAACGGTCTTATTGTGCTTAACGAACAGCTTGAGGTTCAGCAGATTAATAAGGCGGCAAAGGAAATTATGAATATTCGCTACGATTCCGATGTTCTCGGCTCTCAGGTTATAAGAATTCTTGACCCTGCCCCCTTTATGAAGGTGCGCGACACCGGCAGAGGAATACACAACGAGCGTACTTATTTAGCGGAATACAAACGCTACGTTGAGCAAACCGTTGTTTACGACCGTGATTCAAGAATGATTGTAGGTATTATGCGCGATGTTACAGACGAGCAATTTGAAAGAGAAAAGAAAGAAGATATCAGCCGTCAGACTGTTGAGGTTGCAGATAAAGTAGTTGAAAAGCAGATGAGAATTGTTCAGGAAATCGCTTCTCTTCTCGGCGAAACCGCCGCTGAAACAAAAATCGCTCTTGCGAAGCTGAAGGAGTCAATAACCGATGAATGATTTATGTGCAGATATTGGATATAAAAGTATAAATCATTACGGCGAGGAGCTGTGCGGCGACCACGTTGACATTGTTGAGCCTGATGATGAGTCCACCGTTATTGTACTGTCAGACGGACTCGGCAGCGGCGTTAAAGCAAGCATTCTTTCTACGCTTACGTCAAAAATTATCTCGACAATGCTTGCTGAAGGTCTGTCCTTGGAAGAATGCGTTGAAACTATTGCGGCAACTCTTCCCGTATGCTCAGTCAGAGGCGTCGCATATTCAACCTTTACCATTATTCATCTCAAGAGAAATCAGACCGCTGAAATTATTCAGTATGACAATCCACTTGCAATAATTATACGCGACGGGCAAAACTGGGATTACCCGAAAACAGAAATGAGCATAGGCGGAAAGAAAATCTTTAAATCCTTAATTAAATTACAGGAAAACGATATTTTTATCGCTATGAGCGACGGCTGTCCGCATGCAGGAATAGGCACATCATATAATTTCGGATGGAAGCGCGAAGATATAATCACATTTATGGAGGCGCTTGTACGCGTCGGCTACACTGCAAAAACGCTTTCAACAATGCTCGTTGACGAGTGTGACAGCCTTTACGGCAATGAACCTGGCGACGATGCGACAGCCTGCGTTGTGAAAATACGCAAACGTGAGCCTATGAACATTCTGTTCGGACCGCCTTCAAACCGTGATGACGCAGACCGAATGATGTCGCTGTTTTTCGGAAAAGAAGGAAAGCATATTATATGCGGCGGTACAACCTCGTCAATAGCCGCTAAATTTTTAAGAAAGCCGCTCAAAGCGTCCCTTAATTTTGAACAGAGCGACATTCCCCCTATTGCAGAGCTTGAGGGCGTTGACCTTGTAACCGAAGGAGTTATAACGGTAAACAGGGTGCTTGAATACGCCAAAGACTATTTGGGTGACAACAGCCTGTATGAGCATTGGGGCTTTAAGAATGACGGCGCGTCTTTAATTTGCCGTCTGCTCTTTGAGGAAGCGACCGATATAAACTTTTATGTCGGCAGAGCTATAAATCCGGCTCACCAAAACCCTGATTTGCCCATAAATTTCAGTATAAAAATGAATTTGGTTGAGGAGCTTTCAAAATGCCTCAAAAAGATGGGCAAAAAGATAAAAGTCAGTTATTTTTAAATCGGCGGGTATAATCCGATAAAAACCGTTTCGGATTATATTTGTCAGCTTAAGGAGAAGGCAGTATGAGAAAATTTGACACCAAGGTTCAGTATTTGAAATATAAGGTTCTGCGTGAGGTCGCTCATCAAGCGTGGGAGGATACTCTGCTTCAGAATTTGCTTGATATTCCTCAAATGATTGTTCCGGGAAAAACCTCAACCATGCGTTGCTGTGTCTACAAAGAGCGCGCAATTTTAGGAGAACGTGTAAAAATAGCCATGGGCGGAAACAAGGAAAACCCGAATATTATTGAGGTAATTGACATAGCCTGCGACGAATGTCCTGCGGCAGGCTATGAGGTAACGGATTCGTGCAGAGGCTGTCTTGCACACAGGTGCGAGGATGTCTGCAAAAGAGGCGCGATTTCCTTTGACCACAATCACGTTGCGCATATTGACAAATCCAAATGCGTTGAATGCGGACAGTGCGCAAAGGTTTGTCCATATTCAGCCATTATAAACCGCAAGCGTCCCTGCCAGATTGCATGCAAAATTAAGGCAATATCAATAAATGAGGACAATGCCGCCGCTATTGACAACAATAAGTGTATTCAGTGCGGCGCCTGCGTTTATCAGTGTCCTTTCGGCGCAATAACCGATAAATCATACATTCTTAATGTAATTGACATAATAAAAAAGAGTGAAAACAATCAAAAATATAAGGTTTACGCGATGGTTGCTCCGTCCATTTCAAGTCAGTTCAATTACGCAAAGCTCGGTCAGGTTATTTCCGGACTCAAAGAGCTTGGCTTTTATACGGTTGTTGAAGCGGCTCTCGGAGCTGATATGGTCGCGATGGCAGAGTCAAAGGAGCTTAGCGAAAAGGGCTTCCTTACAAGCTCTTGCTGTCCCGCATTTGTACAGTATGTTAAGTCATCCTTCCCCGCTCTTTTGCCCTTTGTTTCGCACAATCTCTCCCCTATGGCGACACTGGCAAAATACATAAAAGAAACGGACGGAAACGCAAAAGTAATATTTATCGGTCCGTGTACCGCAAAAAAGGCGGAAGCGCAGCTTGACTCAGTTAAGCCGTATATTGACTCGGTGCTTACCTTTGAAGAGCTTCAGGCGCTTTATGACAGTAAGGATATTGATATTACGTCTCTTCCCGAGGATGTGCTTGACAACGCTTCTTATTACGGCAGAATTTTTGCCCGTTCGGGCGGTCTTTCAGACGCTGTGGCGCAGGGACTTCGCGAGCAAAATATTGAATTTGACTTAAAGCCTGCGGCATGCGACGGAATTGAAGCATGCAAGGTAGCTTTACTCAAAAAGAGTAAAAATGTACTTGACGCCAACTTTATTGAGGGTATGGCTTGCATCGGCGGATGCATAGGCGGCGCGGGCTGTCTTACCCACGGCGACAAAAACAAGACAGATGTCGACAAGTACGGCAGAGAAGCTCTCGAAAAAACTATCGGCGAGGCTGTTTCTGTTTTAAAATAACCGAAGAGAGAAATATATATCTTCAAGGCGGACAATTCACATCTGAGTTGTCCGTTGTATTTTGGTAAACTATATTAAATAATTCTAACAGTATTTAACGGAGAAAATATGAAAAACGAAGAAGCGCTCGGCACAGAAAAAATGGGGAGTCTCATTGTCCGTATGACAGTGCCGAGTATTACGGCGCAAATAGTAAACCTGCTTTATAATATTGTTGACAGAATGTATATCGGAAATATGCATAAAGTCGGTCGGGACGCGCTTGCCGGTCTTGGACTGTGTATTCCGATTATTACATTAATTTCTGCTTTTTCCGCAATAATTTCAGGAGGCGGCGCACCGCTGGCATCACGTGCGCTCGGCGCAAAAGACAAAGAAAAAGCCTGTGAAATACTCGGAAACGGAACATTTTTACTGCTTATTTTTTCCGTAGCCCTGTCTGTTACGGCATATATTGTAAAAACCCCTGTTTTATATCTTATAGGTGCCTCCGAGGTTACATACGGCTTTGCAAACGATTATTTAACGCTTTATTTATCAGGCACGGTGTTCGTTCAAATAAGCGTAGGACTGAACACCTTTTTGTCGGCGCAGGGAAAAAGCGCTCAGGCTATGATAAGCACCTTAATCGGAGCTGTACTGAATATTGCTCTTGACCCTCTGTTTATTTTTGCCTTTAAAATGGGAGTAAAAGGCGCGGCATTAGCAACGGTTATCTCTCAGGCAGTAAGCGCAGTATGGGTCTTGCGGATATTAACCGACAGAAAAACGCCGTTACGCTTAATTCCGCGTTATTTAAAGCCTAAAATAAAAACTATAATGAATATTTTCGCTCTCGGAATAGCCTCTTTTGTTATGACCGCAACCGAATCTATGATAGGCTTTGTTTTAAACGGACGGCTGAAATATTACGGCGGTGACATTCATGTCAGCGCACTTGCAATTCTGCAAAGCGTAATGATGCTGATTTCCACCCCAATTACAGGCTTTACACAGGGTGTTACTCCTATTCTCTCATACAGCTTCGGAGCAAAAAACAGTGTCAGACTTAAAGACTGCTACAGCAAAACCCTTGCCGTATCCTTTTTATTCTGCCTTGTTTCCGCTTCTGTTATGATGGTATTTCCGTACCCGTTTGTAAAAATGTTTACATCTGACAGCGAGTTGATTGCGATTTCGGTCAAATACCTTCCGATATTTGTGTCGGGGATGCTCATTTTCGGAATTCAGCGAGCCTGTCAAACGGCATTTGTCGCTATCGGCGAAGCGGGAATCTCGCTCTTTATAGCTGTTCTCAGAAAACTGATTCTTTTAATTCCGTTCGCTTATCTGTTTTCATATTTTTTCGGTGTCAGCGGAGTGTACACAGCAGAATGTGCCGCTGATATACTTTCCGCAACAATTTGCGGTACAATATTCTTCTTCAGATTTAAAAAAGTACTTTCCGAAATGGACAAGCATATAATTTAATTACCGAAAGCCATCGGTTAGAGTAAAAAACTTACCCGATGGCTTTGCTTTTAGGATTGAAAAACACTGAATTTTACTGTTCAGCTCTTCTGCTGTTGCAATAATTTGCACTTTTTTGTTTGCAAATTTAAAATGCAACCGAAAGTTGATAGAATTAAACGGTATTTTTGCCTATACTGAAAGCGCAAAAAGGAGGAAATCTAATGAATTTCGGAGAAAATTTAAAGAAACTTAGAAAATCAAAAAAGCTGTCGCAGGAGGAATTGGCGGAAAAAATGCAGGTTTCACGGCAAAGTGTCAGCAAATGGGAAACAGGCGCGGCGTACCCTGAAATGAACAACATTCTGGAGCTTTGCAAAATTTTTCACTGCCGTATTAACGACCTGGTTAATGACAGTATTCTTGATATTGATTCATTGGATGAAGAAGTAAAAATGAATGCGGTTAAATTCAAAAAAGAACAGCAGAACAAAATGAAAAATCTCAGCAAAGCAATATCGATTATGGCAAAAATCGGGCGGATTGCCTGCATTGTTTCAATTCCTGCACTGGCAATATCAATGATTGTTATCGGTATTTTTGCAAACAAGACGGAAATACGCGGAAATGACATTATTTTTGACGGAATTGAAGTAATTTCAATTACGGACGAGGGCAACAGCATCTCCTTAACCTTTGCAAATTCAACTGTTACAGAGACGACAGAGCAGAGCGAAATTGCCGCATTTCGTGAGCTTTTGCAGAACAATTCAAAGGCTGTGATAATCGGCTATATTGAAACCGGCTTTGCATTTCTGCTCATTTGCTTGGTGTTAATGATTATAATGCTGAAAGCCTTGGAAAACCTGTTTAACAACATAAACGAAGGAGATACGCCGTTTACCCTTGAAAATGTCGGCTATATAAAGAAAATAGCTTATCTGCTGATAGCGGTTACCGTTTTACCCGGCGCAGTAGGCGCAATTTTTGAAGGAATACTCAAAATGGATTTGAACCTCGGCGGTTTCGGGCTGTTCACTTTAGTTGAAATTCTGTTCCTGTTCAGTATAGCTTATATTTTCCAGTACGGATATGAAATTCAGCTTGATTCAAACGGAAGAATGTACGGTGAAGAAGATGAATAACACAGGATTTATAAATGAACTTTCAAAACAGCTGTCCTTGCCCCCGGAAAAATGCAATATTATCAACAACATTTTGGAGGAAAATTTTTTTATCAGCAAGAAAAACCGAGGCAAAATTATTGACGAGCTTATGAAGCAATTGAATGTAAGCCAAGCAGACGCGGAGAATATTTACGGCGTTTCGGTTAAAATCTTTAACAATGAAGTGAAAAACAAATTGAAACACCCGTTCAAAAGCATCTGAAAATGATATATTCTGTTGACACTCGTACCCATTTATATTATGATTAATTCAGACAACAGAATTTGCGGAGGATTTTTATGAACCCAAAACCGATTGTACCTACATACTGTTTTTTTCAGGGGTGCTACAACCCTGCTTACGAAGAAGAAATAAGCAAATGCAAGGAAAAGTGCTTTAAATATAATCAGCTATCCCCAAATGACAAAAAGGCACAAAATGAAATTCTGAAAAAACTGTTAGGCAAAATGGGCAGAGAAACAATTATCACTCCTCCGTTTTGGTGCGATTACGGCTACAACATAACTGTCGGTGATTTCTTTTATTCCAATCACAACCTTATAATTACAGACGGTGCAAAGGTTACTTTCGGAAACAATGTCTTTATTGCGCCTAACTGCTGTTTTACAACGGCAGAACATGCCATAGACCCCGAAATGCGAAAAGCTGGAGTTGAAATTGCAAAACCCATTACCGTTGGCAACAATGTTTGGATTGGGGCAGGCTCAACAATTCTTGCGGGTGTAACAATCGGCGATAATACGGTTATCGGCGCAGGAAGCGTTGTTACAAAGTCAATTCCTTCCAATGTAGTAGCAGTCGGTGTTCCGTGTCGGGTTTTAAGAGAAATCACGGAAGAAGATAAAACATCTTATCCCGTATTTAAAGGTTAAGCATTATAATTCGGCAGGCATACGGTATTTCCGTGTGCCTGCTTTTTGCTTTCAATGTTACAAATTTAACAAATACTGTTGCCTGTTATATTTACAATACTTTCAAGGTATGCTATTATAAATTTAACGGATACTTGATATAAACATCTTTTAGACGGGCAGGTGGAAATATGAACAGTCTGACGGTTTCGCAATTGAAAAATGCAGATTTTAAGCTGTATGAAAATAATCCTGTTATAAAGCCCTTTGACAGCTTTGTTACGGCTGACCCGTCAGTTCTCACACCTGATATTTCGCCCGACGGCAAATGGAATATATTTTTTCACACAAATTTAGGAGTATACCATTTCAAAAGCGATGACGGAATTTACTTTAAAAAGGTAAGAAGGCTTTTTTCAAGGGCTATGCGCCCTAACATAAATTTCATTGACGGCAGGTATTACCTGTTTTATGAGCGCACCGCTCCCCTCTTTGTCAATGCGCTGACGCTTATAAAGCTTGCAAAGTGGCATTCTGAAATTTATGTTTCGGAGAGCGCGGATTTACAAAGCTGGACGAAGCCGAAAAGGGTAATCGGCAACACAAGGGATTATGAAAAAGACAGCAGAGGTATTGCAATTTCCAATCCGTATCTTATAAAATGCGATGATAAATTCCGACTTTATTACTCCTGCGGTCAGACATATATTAAAGACTGCGGATTTTGCGAGCCGACGCACATTTCATATGCCGAAAGCGAGCATATTGACAAGGATTTTGTCAGCGCAGAAATCCCCATTATATCCCCTGACAAAGCAGACCCGTACCTCAATCTTTGCAGTGGGTGCATTAAGGTTTACAATCTCAAAGACGGCTTTGTCGGCTTTCAAAACGGAATTTATGAAGAAAACGGGAAGAGTAAATCAGCGATTATAATGCTCTCTTCTCTTGACGGCAAGGCTTTTAAATTTGAAAAGATGATTTTACAGCCCAAATCGGACAACGGCAAAAATTGGATGTCTCAATTTGTCTATGCAAGCCATTTGGTTAGATACGAAAACAAATTAAGATTGTATTTTAATGCGAGAGATACGGCAAATCTGTTTCAAGGCAGAGAATGTATCGGGTTTTGCGAAGCGGAAATACCGAAAATAGATGTGCAATAACAACCGCCGATAGCGAGTTGTAGGGTGCGATGTAATTCCCCTTTTATGTGAAATGTCAGCAAGGCTGACAAAAGAGTATTGGCAAAGCCGTAACTCGCGCACCATGGAAAATGGACTAGAAAATTAAACGTGCCGAATTGGTACGGAAAGCGGTGATTTTCTGTATGTTTGATAATAACGACAAAAGAATAAAGCATTACGAATTACTACTTGAAAGCGACCTTAATAATGTAAAAGAATACTTGTTGCCTGACGGCTATCATTTTGAATTTTATAAAAAAGGTGACAGAGATACTTGGATTGAAATTGAAAAAAGTGCAAAAGAATTTTCAACTTATGACGAAGGATTAAACGCTTGGAACAGGTATTATTACGGAAAAGAAAATGAGCTTATTAACAGAATGGTTTTTATTGTGAATGAGCAAGGAGAAAAAATTGCAACCGCAACTGCTTTCTATGATATTAACGGTAAAGACAAATCCGGTGCCGGCTGGCTGCATTGGGTAGCAGTAAAAAGAGAATATCAAGGCAAGGGTCTTTCAAAACCGCTTATTACACATATTCTTAATATTATGAAAGCATTGGGTTATACTCATGCAAAAATTCCAACTCAGACAAACACTTGGCTTGCTGTCAAAATCTATCTTGATTTAGGCTTTAAGCCTATACCCGAAAATGCAGTGAACAGTTATGACGGTTGGTGCATCATAAAAACATTGACAAATCATAAAGCATTAACTGATTTTAAATTTATAAAGATAGAAAATAGTGGTGTATAAATTATGGAAAGAAGACTTGTAGAAACGCTGAAAAACGGCACGGAAATAATGTTTCACAATTTTTATGTAACACTTGTGACCTGCGATATGGACTACATTTTGTGCGAAATGCCGATTTGGAAGCACTGCTACCATGCTTTGCACTCCTGCGACCAATGGTTCATTAACCCGACAAAATATGAAGAGCCGTCTTTTCACGAAGAAGGACTGAACAGCCTTGACATTATGAGCGAAAAGGTGCTGACACGTGAAGATTTGCTTTGCTATTTTGAGCAGGTTAAATCTAAAATAACGGCTTATCTTGACTCGCTTAATGACGGGGATTTATATGAAATTCCCGAAGGCTACATACACAACAGGCTTGAATGTATTATCGGTCAGATGCGTCATTTTTACTGCCATTTGGGCAATATAAACGCAACAACTATTATTGAAACTGGTAAATGGCCCAGAGTAGTCGGAATGAGCGGACTTTTGCAGGGACTTGACAAAAATAACCTTTATGAGGAATAGTTATAAAAAACACTTTGATTATTAAACTGTTATGTGCCTTCCCCTTGAGGTTGCGGGTCTCCGGTGGAGACCTTTAAATCGAAGATTTAAAAGCAACGACCGAGCCGGTAGGCGAGACAAAGGGGGACCGCTTTAGCGGTGGATGAGGTGAAATTTTCCCCTCATCAGTCACTTCGTGACAGCTTCTCCCAAGGGAGAAGCCAAAACTGCTTAACAGGTATTTTACAAATCCTTACAATTATTTTCAAAATATAAAACGGTGTAATTATGGAATTTATCAAAAAAGACAGTATTGTAAATTTAAAAAACACAGGTGTAACCTCTAAACAGATAATCTGCCCTGACAACTCAAACAGTGACAGGGTTACAATAACCGAGGTACATTTAGAGCCCGGGGCTGTGCAAAGCAGACACTCACACGAATATTCGGAACAAATTTGGTATGCGCTCAAAGGCAGCGGTAAATTACTGCTTGCAAAGAACAGCGAGATGCCGTTTTCGGCAGGTGATGCGGTAAGATTTGAGCAAAACGATATACACGGATTACATAACGACTCAAATGAAGAATTTGTCTACATTTCCGTAACCTCACCGCCCGTTGACTTCTCATACGCATACAAGGATAAAGAGAAATAAATTTACATAAAATTTTCAATTTAAGTATTGACAATACTCTGAAAATATGTATAATTAAATTGTAATTATTACAAATTACTATTTATTTTAATTGGCGGTGTTTATGAATACACAGCAAATAACGGAAATTTTCAAGAGCAAGGGTTTAAAGCTTACTCCTCAGCGCATTGCCGTCTACAAATTTCTTACAGAAAACCCCATACACCCCGACGCATTGACGGTATATGAAAAAATGGTTGAGAGTAACCCGTCTTTTTCAAAAACAACGGTTTACAACTGTCTGCAAACGCTTTGTGACTGCGGACTTTTAATCCCCGTAAACATTGACAAGGACAAAATACGCTTTGACGCTGACACGTCGTTTCACGGGCATTTTAAATGCACAAAATGCGGTGAAATTTACGATTTTCAGTGTACGGAAAGCGTTGTTTCGGGAATCGACGAATTTGAAACCCTTCAAAAAGATGTATATTACAGCGGTATTTGCAAACGCTGTAAAGAATAAAAAATTTTTTTATATCAAAGGAGTAAAAATATTATGGCAAAAAAGTATTACTGCCCCGTATGCGGCTACGAAAGTGACGAACCCATTGAAATTTGCCCCATCTGCAAGGCAAAAATGGCTGTAAGAGAAGAAGGCGGCGAGTTAGCTTGGGCTGCTGAACACGTTGTAGGAATTATTGACGGCGTTGACGAGGAAATCGTTCAGGGTCTTCGTGACAATTTCAACGGCGAATGCTCAGAGGTTGGTATGTACCTTGCAATGTCAAGAGTTGCATTCAGAGAGGGCTACCCCGAAATCGGTCTTTACTGGGAGAAAGCAGCTTTGGAAGAGGCAGAGCACGCAGCAAAATTTGCTGAAATGCTCGGCGAGGTTGTTACTGACTCAACAAAGAAGAACCTTGAAATGAGAGTTGCAGCAGAAAACGGCGCTACTCTCGGCAAAACAGAGCTTGCTAAAATGGCAAAGGCTCAGGGTCTTGACGCTATTCACGACTCAGTTCACGAAATGGCAAGAGACGAAGCAAGACACGGTAAAGCATTCGCAGGTCTTCTTAAGAGATATTTCGGCGAATAATTTTTTAAAATAATCAAAATATATTTCAGGAGGTTATTTTATGAAATACGTATGCCCTTGCGGTTATGTTTACGATGAGGCTTTAGGAGATCCCGAAAACGGAATTGAACCCGGCACACCGTGGGAAATGGTTCCCGAAGATTTTCTTTGCCCCGTTTGCGGTCTCGACAAAAGCGCATTTGAAGAAGAATAAATACAAAAATGAGAAACAGGAAGATGTAAATTTTCCTGTTTTTTTATTGAATAAAAGCTAAGTTTATGTTAGAATATTCCGATATTAAAATTGTGAGGAGAAAGATATGGATATTAAAATTTCGGAAGATATAAAATATATCGGAGTCAGCACAAGAGATATTGATTTATTTGAAAGCCAGTACATAGTTCCCAACGGAATGGCTTACAATTCTTACGTTATTCTTGACGAAAAAATTGCAGTTATGGACACCGCAGACAAAATTGTAGGTGAAGAATGGTTTTCAAATTTAAAATCCGTTTTAGACGGCAGAAAGCCCGACTATTTGGTGGTTCAGCACCTTGAGCCTGACCACTCGGCTAATATTGAAGCTTTATGTAACCTTTACCCGGAAATGCAGGTTGTCTGCTCGGCTAAGGCCAAGGCTATGATGCCTCAGTTTGCAGACGTTGACGAATCAAAAATTATATCAAAGTCTGAGGGAGATACACTTGAGCTTGGCAAACACACCTTAAAATTCATCTTAGCGCCTATGGTTCATTGGCCTGAGGTCATGCTCTCCTATGAAACAGCCGAAAAAGTTCTTTTCTCTGCCGACGCATTCGGCAAATTCGGCGCACTTGACGCTGACGAGGGCTGGAGCTGTGAGGCAAGAAGATATTATTTCAACATTGTGGGCAAATACGGCGCTCCCGTCGGAACTCTGCTCAAAAAGGCAAACGCTCTTGAAATAAAGACTATCTGCCCCCTGCACGGTCCTATTTTAACTGACACAATTACAGATGTTTTAAACCTTTACAGCATTTGGTCGTCATACACTCCCGAAAATGAGGGTGTGTTTATAGCATTCGCATCAATCCACGGCAACACCGCCGAGGCGGCTTACAAAATGAAAGAAATTCTTGAAAACAAAGGCTGTAAAAGAGTTGCGATTGCCGACCTTTCACGTGATGACATTGCAGAATGTGTTGAAGACGCTTTCAGGCACAGCACTCTGCTTTGTATGGCATCAAGCTATGACGCAGGAGTTTTTGCGCCGATGGCGGACTTCATTCACCATCTTAAATCAAAGGCTTTTCAGAACAGAAATGTAGCTCTTGTCGAAAACAGCTCATGGGCGCCCTCAGCCGCCAAAACAATGAAGGCTGAATTTGAGCAGATGAAAAATATCACATTTGTCGGTGAAGCGGTAACAATTAAAACAAGAGTAAAAGCGGCTGATATTGAAGCGCTTGAAAAGCTTGCGGAACAGCTTGTTTAATCTTCATATTTAAATTCATTCTATTTTAAAGAAGGCTACCATATGGAAAAAATTCTTGTTCTCGATTTCGGCGGTCAGTACAATCAGCTTATCGCCCGCAGAGTCAGAGATAACAATGTTTACGCTGAAATTCTCCCCTATACAACACCTATAGAAAAAATTAAAGCGAACGATTACAAAGGAATAATTTTTACGGGCGGACCGAACAGCGTTTATGACGAAAGCTCGCCGCACTACACAAAAGAAATACTAAATCTCGGTATTCCCGTGTTGGGTATTTGCTACGGCTGTCAGCTTATTGCGTGGATGAGGGGCGGAAGGGTTTCAACTGCTCCCGTTTCGGAATACGGCAAAATCGAAGTTACAATTAAGGACAGCCTGCTTTTTAAAGGGATTCCCGAAAAAAGCACTGTCTGGATGAGCCACACAGACTACATTTCCGAAGCGCCGACAGGCTTTGAGATAATTGGCACAACAAATGACTGCCCCTGCGCTGTAATGGAAAATACAGCGGAAAATATATATGCCGTGCAGTTTCACCCTGAGGTTACTCACAGTGAATACGGCAATAAAATGCTCCATAATTTTCTTTATCTTGTGTGCAAATGCTCGGGCGACTGGGTAATGGACAATTTTATTGACAAAACCGTAGAAGAGCTTCGCAGTAAAATCGGGGATAAAAAGGTTATTCTCGGTCTTTCGGGAGGCGTTGATTCGTCTGTTGCGGCAGGTCTTTTGTCACGTGCCGTAGGTAAACAGCTTACCTGCGTTTTCGTTGACCAGGGTCTTATGCGAAAAGACGAGGGAGATTTTGTTGAAAAGACATTCACCTCGCTTTTTGATATGAATTTTGTAAGAGTAAACTGTCAGGAGCATTTTTTAAATGAGCTTCAGGGCGTTACAGACCCCGAAGAAAAGCGGAAAATTATCGGCACTGAATTTTACAAGGTATTTTGGGAAGAAATCAGAAAGCAGTCTGACAAAGGTTTCTTCGCGCAGGGTACAATTTACCCCGACTGTATTGAATCGGGCAAGGGCGATGCGGACAAAATCAAAACGCATCACAATAAAGTGGAAATGCCCGAGGATATTGAATTTCTCGACGTTATTGAACCGCTTGCAAGTCTTTTTAAGGATGAAGTCAGACGCGTCGGCGAAAAGCTCGGCATCCCGAAAGAGCTTGTTTGGCGTCAGCCGTTCCCGGGTCCCGGACTGGGCGTTCGCATCATAGGCGAAATCACTGCTGAAAAAGTAGCTCTTTTACAGCAGGCAGACGCAATTTTCCGTGAAGAAATGGCAAAGACGGGGTACGAAAGCGAGCTTGCTCAGTTCTTTGCGGTGCTGCCGGGAGTTAAATCCGTCGGCGTTATGGGCGACCACCGCACTTACGAGCATCTTGTTATTCTGCGCGCAGTCACAACTGACGACTTTATGACGGCGGACTGGGCAAAAATCCCCTATGACCTTTTAGCCCGTGTTTCAAACAGAATTACGAATGAGGTCAAGGGAATCAACAGAGTTGTCTATGACATAACCTCCAAACCCCCTGCGACTGTGGAATATGAATAAAACATATAATGTTGATTTGTGCGATACATAAACCGCTAAATCAAAGTATCAGACTTTTTTTAATACAGCACATAATTATAAAAACGCTCTTCTGAATTCAGAGGAGCATTTTTATATAATCTGATTAAATTCTATCCTCAAGCAAATTAATATATTGCTTGTAAATGCAGCTGACTCGGCTGTACTCTGAAACTGACTGATGCGGTATCAGCCCATATTTGTCTTATCTTTGACTGAAAAGCTGTCGCAGAAAATAAAAATAATATAACTAAAAAACAGCCTGACAGAGAAATTTCCGTCAGGCTGTAAATGAATAATACCGCGAAATTATTTAAGATTTGCTTTGAGAGTTGCAAGGCTTTCTTCGAGTTCTGCGGGAACCTTGTCGCCGAATTTTGCAAAGAATTCTTCAATGCCGTTTGCCTCTTCATTCCAAAGGTCCTTGTCAACATCAAGAATCTTTTCAAGTGACTCGGTTGTAATCTCATCCTCAAGGCCTTCAAGGTTGATATCTTTAGCATAGGGAAGATAACCTATTGCTGTTTCCTGAGCGTCAACCTCACCCTCACAGCGCTTGATAATCCATTCAAGAACACGAAGGTTGTCGCCGAATCCGGGCCACATAAAGTTGCCCTCGTCATCTTTTCTGAACCAGTTAACATTAAAGATTTTAGGAGCTTTTTCCGGGTCAAGAGTCTTGCCGATGTCAATCCAATGCTGCCAGTAGTCAGCCATATGATAACCGCAGAAAGGAAGCATAGCCATCGGGTCGCGGCGAACAACGCCGACTGCGCCTGCGGCTGCCGCTGTTGTTTCGGAAGCCATTGTAGCGCCTACGAATACGCCGTGATTCCAATCTCTTGACTGATAAACAAGGGGAGCGAGCTTAGCGCGTCTGCCGCCGAATACGAATGCTGAAATCGGCACGCCCTGCGGATTTTCAAATTCAGATGAAAGGCAGGGGCAGTTTTCTGTGGGAGCAGTGAAACGTGAGTTCGGATGAGCAAGGTTTTTGCCCTCTGCTTTCCACTCTACGCCGTTTGTCTTAATTCCTGTCCATTCCTCTGCATTAACGGGAGGATTCTTGTCAAGGCTTTCCCACCAAACAGTGTTATCATCAAGATTTCTTGCAACGTTTGTGAAGATTGTACCCTTCTTTGTTGCCGCAAGAGCGTTGGGGTTAGATTTATCGTTTGTACCGGGAGCTACACCGAAGAAACCGTTTTCGGGGTTAATAGCGTAAAGTCTGCCGTCGGGACCTTTTCTAATCCATGAAATATCGTCGCCAACGCACCAAACCTTATAACCCTTCGCTCTGTAGCCCTCGGGAGGAATGAGCATTGCAAGGTTTGTTTTACCGCAAGCTGACGGGAATGCGGCACAGATGTACTTAACCTCGCCTTGCGGGTTTTCAATACCCAAAATGAGCATATGCTCAGCCTGCCAGCCCTCATTTTTGCCCTGGAAAGACGCAATACGAAGCGCAAAGCACTTTTTGCCGAGAAGAACGTTTCCGCCGTAAGCAGAATTTACCGAAATGATTGTATTGTCCTCGGGGAACTGGCAAATCCATCTCTTTTCAGGGTCAACATCGCACTTGCAGTGAAGTCCGCGAACCCAGTCGTTTGACTCGTCGCCGAATGTGTCCATAACCTTTTTACCGACGCGTGTCATAATTGCCATATTAAGAACAACGTAAATTGAGTCTGTAAGCTCAATACCAACCTTTGAGAAGGGTGAGCCGACAGGACCCATTGAATAAGGAATTACATACATTGTTCTGCCCTTGTAAGAATCACGGGCAATATCGTAAAGCATTTCATAAGCCTTTGAAGGCTCCATCCAGTGATTTGTAGGACCTGCATCCTCTTCCTTTTTTGAGCAGATAAGAGTTCTGTCCTCAACACGTGCAACGTCATTGGGTTTTGTTCTGTGATAATAGCAGCCGGGAAGCTTTTCTTCGTTAAGCTTAATCATTTCGCCGGTGCTGCAGGCTTCCTTGCGAAGCTCTTCAAGCTGTTCTTCGCTGCCGTCAATCCAAACGATTTTGTCGGGCTTCACAAGCTCTGCTTTTTCGTCAATCCAATTAAGGATACTTTTGTTGTTTGTGAGTGCCATAATAATTACTCCTTTTTTATATTCTATTCGGTAATCCGAAATTGTTAATTATATAAATGCACGAAGAAAAAATCCACATTCTCCGCTATTATAAATTACCTATATTATACACACTTTGCAAATGGTTTTCAATACCTAATTGTGAATAAATTGTCAAAAAAATGTTAATTTTCGGTAATATCCGCCGTGGCTCTGCCGTTAAGCGAAAGGTCTGCTCTTGTTCCGTTTAAATATTCGTAATAACCTTGCGCGCCAACCATTGCGCCGTTGTCTCCGCAAAGGGACAAGTCCGGTAAATAAAGCTGCCAGCCGTGTTTTTTTGACTCTTTTTCCATTCTTGCGCGCAAAACGGAATTTGCCGATACGCCGCCTGCAAGCACAAGCGTTTTTTCGCCGTATTCTGCCATTGCTTTTACCGTCTTTTCGGCAAGTGAATCCGTAACTGCTTTAATAAATGAAGCGCCGACATCTGCCGCATTTAATTCTTCGCCTTTTTGAGAAGCGTTATGCACAAGATTGATAACTGAAGTTTTAAGACCCGAAAAGCTGAAATCATAAGGAGCATTATCTACTTTCGGATGCGGGAATTTATATTTATCAGCATCCCCGTTTTTTGATATTTTATCCAAATTTACGCCGCCGGGGTACGGAAGTCCCAAGGTTCTTGCGGCTTTGTCCATCGCCTCGCCTGCCGCATCGTCTCTTGTTTTTCCTATAACCTCGAAATCCGTATAGTCCTTTACCTTGCACAAAAGCGTGTTGCCGCCCGACACAACAAGGCACATAAACGGCGGCTTTAAACCTTTGTGAGTTATGTAATTTGCGGCTATGTGCGAGCGCAGATGATGCACGGGCACAAGCGGCTTTCCGGAGGCGAGCGACAGCCCCTTTGCATAATTCACGCCTACCAAAAGGGCACCGATAAGCCCCGGTTCGTGAGTCACGGCGATAGCCTCAATTTCGGAAAGTGTGCAATCAGCGTCACTCAGCGCTTTATTTACAACATACGAAATATTTTCCGTATGAAGTCTTGATGCTATTTCGGGCACAACTCCGCCGAATATTTTATGCTTTTCAATTTGAGTTGACACAACGCTTGACAGCACATTTCGCCCATCCTCAACAACTGCTGCCGCCGTTTCGTCACAGGAGCTTTCTATTGATAAAATCTTCATAATTTTTCCACTGTTTTCCTTTTACTGTAGAGTATAAATGTAAGCGTCTTCAGTAGGGTCGGAATAGAAATTCTTTCTTTCCCCTTCTCTTTCAAATCCGCACTTTTCGTAAAGCTTTATTGCGTTAATATTCGATTTTCTGACCTCAAGAGTTACAAACTCCGCATCCTCGGCAGTGCTTATATAGCAAAGGCGTGACAAAAGCTTTTCGCCGTACCCATTTTTTCTGTATTCTGGAAAAACGGCAATATTAGTGACATAAACCTCGCCCGCTACATTGTTAGCACCGATATACCCGAGCAACTTACCGTTTTGTTTGAGCACCAAAAAGCGTGCAGTAGGATTGCTGAGTTCTTCTTCGAGCTGTTTTTCACTCCACGGACTTGAAAAGCATTCTTTTTCGAGCCTTGCCACTTCTGCAATATCGTCTTTCGCCATAACGCATATTTCGGGCATATCCAAAAGTGCCTCCGTTAAAGCCTCAAAGCCTTTTTCTATTAAATCGGCACACGCTCTGTAAGCCTCAATTCCTCTGCAATAAGGGTCGGGCACACCGAGAGTTACAGTATTCATTTTACCGAGTCCGTGAATAATGTCGGAATGGGACTCCGTCATACAAACGAACAAATCAGTTGTATTCAAATCCTCAAAATTAAGACGTTTTGCACGGTGAGAGGTTAAATTAACGCCCCGTTCACAGCAAACCGTTATAGCTTCGGGAGTTGCAGTGTCGCCTGCAAACGCCGAAACCCCTGCGCTGTCAACCTTAATTCCCTCTATATTGTTCTTTTTTAAATAATCAGCGTAAAGCGCTTCTGCCATAGGACTGCGGCAGGTGTTGCCGCTGCATATAAACATAATTTTTTTCATAATTCACCTTTCATATTACCCTTCAGTCTCGCTTTGCTCGACAGCTTTTTTCAGGGACGCCGAGATTTAATTTTCACAGCTTACTTTTCTCGTCTCCCCTGAAAGGGGAGATGTCACGAAGTGACAGAGGGGTTTATCAGGGACAAAAAAATGTTTTGATTCCCAATCTCTCACATATTTCTCTATCAATTTCCAAACAAACTCCTTCAAAGTTTGTATTAACATCGTAATTAGAATATCTTATAACCGATACACCAAATTCATTTATCATTTTTGTTCTGTAATCATCGTAACTCATACCTTTGCCGGTAAAATGCTGACTTCCGTCAATTTCTATTATAACTTTTGCCTTTGAGCAATAAAAGTCTGCAATATAATTTCCAATACTGCGTTGTCTGTATATTTTGATTGGATAATTTCTCAAAAAGCAAAACCATAGCCGTCGTTCTTGTTCAGTCATATTTTTTCGCAGCTTTTTCGACTGATTTTTAAGGTTATTGTTATATCCGGTAAAGTTATATTTATTTTTCATTTTTACCCCTCAGTCTCGCTTTGCTCGACAGCTCCCCTTTCAGGGACGTCGAGATAACCCCTCAGTCTCGCCTTGCTCGACAGCTCCCCTTTCAGGGGCGCCGAGATAACCCCTCAGTCTCGCCTTGCTCGACAGCTCCCCTTTCAGGGACGCCGAGATAACCCCTCAGTCTCGCCTTTCCCGACAGCCTTCATTTCGGGGCGCCGAGATTAATTTTTGGCATCGTACCAAGTTTTGCCTATTCCAACATCGGCGCGAAGTCTTACCTTCATTTTGCAGGCATTTTCCATTTCCTCGCTTAGAATTTTTGACGCCTTTTCGATTTCATTTTCCGGCGCTTCAACAATAAGCTCATCGTGTACCTGCAAAATAAGACGTGATTTCATATTTTCTTCTTTCAATCTGTTGTAAACCCGCACCATAGCGATTTTGATTATATCTGCCGCAGTGCCTTGAATCGGCATATTTCTTGCGACTCTTTGACCGAATGCGCGGAGCATCCCGTTTGAAGATGAAAGCTCGGGAAGATAACGCCGCCGTTGCTGTAAAGTTGTTACGTAGCCTTGCTCTGTTGCAGTTTTTACGATATTTTCCATATATTCGTTAACGCCGCTGTAATGGTTAAGATAGCCTTTAATGTAATTGTCAGCCTCTTTACGTGTTACACCTATATCCTTAGCCAGCGAAAATGCACCTATTCCGTAGACAATACCGAAATTTACCGCCTTTGCACGGCTTCGCATTAAGGGGGTCACCATTTCCTGAGGCATACCGAAAACCTGCGAGGCTGTTACCGTATGAATATCTATTTCATCGTTAAAGGTGTCAATCATCACCTTATCGTCTGCAATGTGGGCAAGCACGCGAAGCTCAATCTGTGAATAGTCAGCGTCAGCAAGCAAACTTCCCTCAGGCGCTGTAAAGAATTTGCGCATCTCCTTGCCGATTTCCTTACGCACGGGAATATTCTGTAAATTCGGCTCTGTTGACGAAATTCTGCCCGTCCTTGTTTCTGTCTGAATAAACGACGAGTGTATTCTGCCGTCGGCGCATACCGCTTTTAAAAGCCCCTCGCAGTAAGTTGAATAAAGCTTGGTAAGCGTTCTGTACCAAAGAATTTTACTGACAATCGGGTAATCGTTTTGCAGATTTTCCAAAATTTCTACATTTGTTGAATAACCGCTTTTTGTCTTTTTACCGGACGGAAGCTGTAATTTTTCAAAAAGTATAACTCCGAGCTGTTTCGGAGAATTTATGTTAAACTCTTCGCCTGCAAGAGAATAAATTTCATCTCGGACTTTTTCAATATCACCTTTAATTTTTAGGCTGAAATCCGCAATCCCGTCCGTGTCAAGCTTCACGCCGATATGCTCCATTGAAGCTAAAACCATTGCAAGAGGCATTTCTATTTCGTAAAGCAAATCGTTTTGGCTGTTACCCTCAATTTTTGAGCGCAAAATCGGTTCAATGGCCCTGAGAACTGCGCAGTTTTGGGCAAATTTACTGTCGCTTTGCACTGTCGGAGCAGGAATATGATACTCACCGCACAGCCTTACCGCCGAATAGTCAGGCGACGAAGGATTCAGAATGTACCCTGCAAGTGAAGTGTCAAGAGAGATATTATTAATTTCAATATTTTTTAAAAAGCCGAATCTGTAAAGATGCTTTGAATTATCGGTTATTTTTTCCGTATTTTCATTAGACAATATACTTGAAATAAATTCAAATCCGTCAGGATTTTCAGTATTTACACGATAAATAACATTGGAATTCAAGAAGAAAAATTCAGGAGAGGAAAAATCGGAATAATCCGCCGTGAAATAGAATTTACCGTCTTTCTTAATTTTTTCAAGCATTTCTGCGCAGTCAAAATTTTCTGACAGCTCAATTTCCTTAGCCTTGCTTTCGATTTTATCTGTATTCGGTACAGAATCCAAATTCAGCTTATCGAGTATTTTGAACATTTCAAGGTCGGAGAGGATATATTTCACTTTTTCGGCGTCTGCTTCGGTCGGAATTAAATCATTAAGTGTCCCTATGGGAACATCCTTTAAAATTTTGCCGAGTGTATAGCTTAAAAATGCGCTTTCTCTGCCGTTTTGAAGCTTTGTGCGAAGCGTTTCCTTTATTGGCAAAGAGTCCAAATTGTCGTAAATATACTGAACAGAGCCGAAATTTTTAATAAGCTCGCCTGCTGTTTTCTGACCCACACCCGCAACGCCCGGAATATTGTCCGAGCTGTCGCCCTGCAAAGCCTTAATATCAATCATCTGAATAGGAGTAACGCCGTACTCCTCCATTATTTTTTCAGGGGTGTAACGGTCCGTCACCGTTGTTCCCATTTTGGTTCTGGGCAAAAGCACCGTCACATTTTCACGGACAAGCTGAAACGAGTCGCGGTCACCGGTCGCAAGATAACACATATCGTCTTTGCCGCACATTTCACTGACAGTTCCTAAAATATCGTCCGCTTCAAAGCCCTCTTTTTCAAGGATTTTATAACCGAGAGAGGTAAGCAGCTCTTTAAGCACGGGCATCTGGCTTGCAAGCTCAGGCGGCATTCCCTTTCGCCCTGCCTTATAACCGTCGTACATATTGTGACGGAAGGTAGGCGCATGCAAATCGAAAGCGACTGCAACCGCCTGAGGTCTTGTTTCCTCAAGCAATTTCAGAAAGATATTCATAAACCCGTAAATCCCGTTTGTAAACCGACCGTCTTTTGTTGTTAAAAGCCGTATTCCGTAAAAGGCGCGGTTTAATATGCTGTTTCCGTCAATAACAAGTACATTCATATTTCTTTATCTCCGAATAAACTAAAAAATTTTCTCATTGGGGTGATGAGTGCTGAGCCTTATATATTGTATCACAAAAACTATTTTTTTTCTATATAAAAACACCTACAGAAAAAATTTTTTAAAGAAATTTGCTAAAATGTGTTGACAAAAGAAAAAATGCGTGTTACACTTTAGAAAATTCTATATTCCACGCAAACCTTTGAGAAAGAGTAGTAGCTGTTACGAAGCGTTTTAAGAGAGCCGACGATGGTGCGAGTGCGGTAACGGGAATTTCAGTGAATGGACTTTTGAGGGCAAACCGAACGGAAACGATTAGGGGCGACGGAGGGCAACCGTTACAGTGCTTAGCGTATGTTAGTACGCAGTGAGTGCATATCGCAAGATATGAATTTGGGTGGTACCGCAGGTTTTAATATTTTAATTATTCCCTGTCCCAGTAAGTTTTTACTGAGACAGGTTTTTTTATTTTTCACGGAGGCGGTTTTATTATGATTATACTTAAAGAGCGATGGCGTTGCATAAAGTAACCTCAGACAACAAAATTACATTTACAATCACTATTAAATATAAAAATATTACCTTGAAAGGATAATTTATCATGAAAAAATATATTGCAATCATTTTAGCTCTTGTATTAGTAGTTGGCTGCTTCGCAGCATGCGGCAAAAAAGACGACGCCGCAAAAACAGAAAATAAAATTTTAATCGGACTTCTTTACGATGTCGGACAGGACTCCTCGACTACTCCCATTAACGATGCAAAAGAATTTCTTAAATCCAAAGGCATTGCCTACAAGGAATATACGGGCAGAACCGTGGACGAAATAAGCCTTGCGGTAGACAGCGCTATTGCAGATAAAGTTTCAGCTATCTTCACACCTACAGACAACTCAATTATGACAGCTGAGCTTTCAATTTACGAAAAGCTTGCTGAGGCAGGTATCCCCCATTTCACAGGCGCTGACTCATTTGCTCTTAACGGCGCATTCCTCGGCTACGGCGTTGACTACGCTAACCTCGGCGTTGAAACCGCAAATATGGTTGCAGACGTTTTAATTGACGGCAAAGACACTGCGACACTCCCCGTTAAGACCTTTGACAACGGCACAGCAACAATCAACACTGAAATCTGCGCAAAGCTTGGCTACGATTTCAAAACAGTTTCCGAAAAATACGCTCCCTTCTGCCAGAAAATCAACGAAATCAAAACAAGCGAAACTTTTGAAGACCCCAACGCATCAAATCCCGCATCTAAGCTCGCTTCCGGTACATTAGGCGCTGAAAATGCAGAAAAAACATTTACAATAGGAATTTGCAACTTTGTTGACGATGCATCTCTTAACCAAATTGCAAGCAACATTAAGGTTCAGCTTGACAAAATCGGTAAAGAAAAGAATGTTGCCTTCATTGTAAAATATGACAACTGCAACGCTGACTCAAACGTACTCAGCCAGATTATCGCAGGCTTTAAGGCTGACAAGGTTGACCTTATGGTAGGTATTGCTACTCCTGTTGCAATGGCTATGCAGATCGGAAGAGCACACGTCTGAACTCCAGTCACCGTACTAGATCTCGT
>CANARN010000027.1 GCA_947364045.1 uncultured Clostridia bacterium | reverse complement strand
TGAGATTTTTAACGAAGCTCAGGCGGAAATTTACCGCTTTAAACCATATTGTGTTTGACTCTCATCACCTTATGCGTTCCACGATTTTCAGGATAAAAATAATTTATGGCTAAATGAATAGGAAACAGCATAAGCGCTGTTAATCCCCAAAGTATTTCCAATTTTCTTTTTATCCTGTTTACTTGTTCTTTTTGTTTCTGCAATTTTACCAAATTTTGTTCTGCTGTTTTCTGATAATCTTCCATAACAATCCTTTCGCCGCTAAGCAGTTCGTTTACAGTTATACCCAATATACTGCATAACTCGAGCATTAACGAAACATCAGGCATATTTTTGCCGGTTTCCCATTTTGAAACAGCTCTGTTACTGATATTAAGCTTTTCCGCCAACTGTGACTGAGTAAGATTTTTTTCTTTACGGCATTCAGCAATAAATTTTCCCGTTTTTTCTTGATTCATTTCTTACCTCCTTGGATTTATTATACTTAATAGGCGCTTTTTATGAAAGGAACTGTCGGTTGATTATCTGATTCAACTGTCAGTTGAGTATGCTGAGCATAATAAATCGGTTTTTATTACATAAATGTCCGAGTTTCATTTGCAAACAACCGTTACAATTGAATTTTTCGGGCAGGTGATTTTTCCGTCCGAATAAGGAAGAGAGATTTCTTTCATTTTTTCTTCCTGAGTTGAAACGGTAATCCGAATTTTGACGAAAGCTCCGTCAAGCGTAACAGTTCTCTCTTCACCCTCATTGACAATTACAGTGATGTATTTTTCTTCGGGTGTGCGGAATGAGAACACATTAAAATCGTTGCTGTCCTCAGGGAAAAAGCCTGTGTCAAGGCAAACCGAGCCGACGGGGATAAATTTTGAAAAATGAGCCAATGCGTAATAGCGCTCTGCAATGTACCATTCGGAAAAATTGTCATCGGCGCTGATGGGCGCGTCGGAGGAGTCAAGACCGTCACCGCCAATACGGGTTTGGTTTACCGCAACCCATGCCGTCCAGCTTTCAGCTCCGCCGAAAATTAAATCCTGTCCGATTATTCTCGCGGTTATAAGCGCGCCTTTAAAGCTTTTTGTATTGCTTTTATTGGGAAGCTCGCACCATTCGGACATATCAAACCTTAGTTCAGGATGCTTTAATACCAGTTCGTTTTTAAATTTTACTCTTATGCTTACATTGTCATCGCTGTGATATGAATGGTACGCAAAGGTGTCCGTTACACTCATAATCAGTTCGTCGGCGAGCATTGCATTTAAATATTCTTCGGTTTTACCGAACATCTCGCCGCTTTCGGCTCCGTAAAGCTTAACAGGGAGCTGACGCTTGACTATTTCCTCAGCAAAAATGTGATAAATTTCTGCAAGCTCCTCGGTTTCGTAATGACAGCCTTCCTGCCAGACCGTGTCACCGCCCCATTTCCACTGTGGCTCGTTTATCGGGCTTATGTACTTAACAGGCAGACCCTCATTTAAAAAATGCTCGGTAATATTTAAAAATATATCCGCAAATTTTCTGTAATTCATTTTAGGAATATTACAGGTATGCTCCAAAAGACTGCCTGACGTCTGCCCTGTTGAAAGAAGCGACCAATGGGGCGAATTGGCAAATAAAATGAGCGTATCAATATTTCCCTTCGACAGACACAGCTTCATAAAATCCACAGCGGTTTTATCAAGCGTGTAATCGTAAAAGCCTTCTTTGCTCTCCTTGCTGTAAACATACATACTCTCTGTTCTGCGCCAAGGGTTTTCGACGCGGCAGTTTCCCTCATCGGTTCCGCCGCCGATATTGTAACGGTAAATGTTAAGCCCCAGTCCTGTGCCGCCGTATAAAAGCTCGGATATTTCCTCAGCCGCCCGACCCTTGCAGTATTGGCTCCACCAGCATGATGATGCGCCGAAGCCTTTAACAGTCTGCATTTCTTTTGCATATTTTAAATTGATTATCATTAAAATCACCGCCGTATTTTGTGCTTTATTGCATTATAATATGGCGCAGGGGGTAAATCAAGCAGTAAATCAGAAAAACATATCATAAAAATTTTGCAAAAAATCTTGACAACACCGATAAAGAGTGATAAAATGTGTGCAAATTGAAATAAAGGCTGTGACGAAGACGGCGCAAGTGAGTCCTTTTCAGAGAGTCGGTGGCTGGTGAGAACCGACATTGAGCATTTGAGAGCCTATCCCTTCCGAGCCGGAAGTCCGAAAAACTTTTGTTTAGTAGGCGCTTCCCGTGATTGCTGCGTAAAGGCATAGGAATTGTTGGATTCCGAGAGCGGCAG
Source organism: uncultured Clostridia bacterium (assembly GCA_947364045.1). Lineage (GTDB taxonomy): Bacteria > Bacillota > Clostridia > Oscillospirales > Acutalibacteraceae > Fimenecus. The sequence continues at coordinate 25,076 of CANARN010000027.1, read as the reverse complement.
GCCGCACGGCTTGCAATTTGAGTGGTACCGCGGATGTGACTTTCACACTCGTCTCAAAGTTTGAGACGGGTGTTTTTTTTTTTTTTCAATTTGTAATTAAATTTCCTTACAGTAAATGTTCAAAAGGAGGAGAAAGATTTGAACACAACATCAGAAAAAGCCAAACTTTTAGAGGTGGCAATGCGAATTCGCGAAATGAGAGAAATTTCGGGTCTTACACAGGAAGAAATGGCATTGGAAACTGAGGTTACAGTTGACGATTACAAACAATTTGAAGAAGGAAAGCTGGATTTTCCCTTTACGTTTCTTCACAAATGCGCAAAGGTTTTCGGAATTGACATTACAAACATTCTTGAGGGCAAAAGCGCTCACCTGAAATCCTACACCGTAACCCGTAAGGGTCAGGGTCAGGAAACAGCAAGAGAGGACGGAATTGAAATTGTCAACCTTGCTCCGAAATTCAGCAAGAAAATTGCCGAACCGCATTTTGTAAAATATGAATACAACGAGGAGCTTCTGAAGAAGCCCATTCATTTAACAACACATTCAGGTCAGGAATTTGACTATGTTTTAAAGGGAAACCTTAAAGTACAGGTAGGAAGTAACTTTGAAGAGCTTCATGAGGGTGACTGCATTTATTACAACAGCTCAACTCCGCACGGTATGGTCGCAATAAACGGCGAGGACTGTCTTTTCCTTGCGGTTGTTCTTCCGGGCGCGGAAACAAAGGAGGAGCTTGTGCGTGATACACTTATTCCGAAGGATTCCGCAAAGCAGGAATATGTAAGCAATAAGTTTATTAAATGTACTGAGGACGAACAGGGCAGACTTACCGCTATCGATTTTGTAAATGAAGATAAATTCAACTTTGCATTTGACGTTGTTGACGCTATCGCCAACAAAAATCCCGACAAGCTTGCAATGGTTCATATTTCAAAGGATATGACAGAGCGCAAGTTTACCTTTAACGATATGAAGCGCGCGTCCAATCAGGTTGCAAACTATTTTACCTCCCTGGGAATTAAAAAGGGCGACAGAGTTATGCTGGTGCTAAAGCGCCATTATCAGTTCTGGTTCTCGATTCTCGCTCTTCACAAAATCGGCGCAGTTGCAATTCCCGCAACCAATATGCTTCAGGAGCATGACTTTGACTACCGCTTTAACACAGGTAAAATCAACGCGGTTGTCTGCACCGCAGACGGCGACGTTGCGCATCAGATTGACCTTGCGCACAGAAATTCACCGACTTTGGAAACTAAGATTCTTGTAGGCGGCAAGCGTGAGGGCTGGCACGATTTCAACAGTGAATACGGTTTGTTCAGCGCTCATTATTACCGTACCGATGACACTGCCTGCGGCTCTGACCCAATGATTATGCTCTTTACTTCAGGTACAACGGGCTATCCCAAAATTGCAACTCAGTCTTATAAATACGCGCTCGGCCATTACATCACAGCAAAATATTGGCACGGCGTCAGCCCTGACGGACTTCATTTCACTATTTCCGAAACAGGCTGGGGCAAGGCTCTCTGGGGCAAGCTTTACGGACAGTGGCTTTGCGAAGGCGCGGTATTCACTTATGACTTTGACCGCTTTGACGCCAACACCATTCTTCCGATGTTCGCAAAGTATCAGATTACAACCTTCTGCGCGCCGCCCACAATGCTTCGTATGATGATTAAGCAGGATTTGTCAAGATTTGACCTTTCCTCAATCCGCCATATGACAACAGCAGGCGAGGCGTTAAACCCTGAGGTTTACAAGCAGTTTGAAAAGGCAACGGGACTTCAGATTAAAGAGGCATTCGGTCAGACGGAAACTACAATGGTCATCGGTAATCTTATGGGCTATCCCCACAAAATCGGTTCAATGGGTAAGCCTTCGCCGCTTTATGACTGTGAAATTCTCGATTTTGACGGCAATCCCGTTCCCGTAGGCGAAACAGGCGAAATTTGCATTAAGACAAGCGAAAAAGTTCCCTGCGGACTCTTCTCAGGCTATTTTGACAATGAAGAGGCAACAAATGATGTTTGGCATGACGGATATTACCACACCGGCGACACTGCGTGGAAGGATGAAGACGGCTTCTATTGGTATGTCGGACGTGTTGACGATGTTATTAAGTCCTCAGGCTACCGCATAGGGCCGTTCGAGATTGAAAGCGTTATTATGGAGCTGCCTTATGTTCTTGAATGCGGTGTTTCTGCCGCTCCCGATGAGGTCAGAGGACAGATTGTTAAAGCGAGCATAGTGCTTACAAAGGGAACAGAGGGTACTGAGGAGCTTAAAAAAGAAATTCAGAATTACGTTAAGGAGCATACCGCGCCTTACAAATATCCGAGAATAGTTGTGTTTAAGGATGAACTGCCTAAGACTATCAGCGGAAAAATTCAAAGAAATAAACTTTAAACTTTTAAATTTAAAAATATTTAATATTACCATTGACAAAGAAAAAAAGTTGATTTATAATACTATTCAATAAAAGCGTTGAAGAAGAGTTCAAGAACAAAGCAAGCCTTAAGAGAGGCAACGGTCGGTGTAAGTTGTCGGAACTGCTGTTTCTGTTGTAGCTTCTGAGCTGAGAGGAAGAAAGGCGTAAAGCTTAGTAGAACCTCTCCGTGATTGCTGCGTTAATGCATACGGCTTGTCAGAGCCTGAGTGGCAATTTTTATTGCAATTTGAGTGGTACCGCGGGTATTAAAATGATTTAACGCTCGTCTCAAAGGAATTAACTTTGGGACGGGTTTTTTCTTGTCCCTTAAAGGAGAAAATGGTATGCAAAAAATAACAGGTCTTGATTTAAAAATCAAGGAAATGGCCGCGCGAATCAGGGAGCTGCGTGAAATTACAAAATTCACTCCCGAAGAAATGGCGGCAAAAACAGACGTTTCAGTCGAAGAATATTTAGAGTGTGAAAACGGTAACAGCGATTTAAACTTTGCGTTTATTTATCGCTGCGCTCAAAGCTTTGGAGTAGATGTTACCGATATTATTGAGGGCGTAAGCCCTACGCTTCGTTCCTTTGTAGTTACGCGTAACGGCGCAGGTCAGATAATTGAACGAGCGCACGGAATGGTTTACTATTCTCTTGCAGGCGCTTTCCAAAACAGAATTGCAGAACCGCTTTACGTGAAATGCGACTACAATGCGGAGCTTGAGGATAAAGAAATTGAGCTTACAACACATGAGGGTCAGGAAATTGACATAGTAGTTTCGGGACACCTTATGGTTCAGGTGGGAACGCATAAAGAAATTTTAAATCCCGGCGACACCGCTTATTATGACAGCGGAACTCCTCACGGTATGAGAGCGGCATTGGGAGAGGACTGTGTGTTCTACGCAATAGTGCTTAATCCCTCAGGCGAGCCTATTCCTGAGCTTAGCCGCGCTCCGAAAGCGCCTGTCAGCAGAATTCGGGCTCAGGAGGATAAAAAAGAGAGAATATATAAAAAGTATATCGACGTTGTTAAGGACGAAAACGGAACTCCCACAAAGATAACCTTTAAGAATCACGACAAATTCAATTTTGCATTCGACATTATGGATGAAATTGCAAAGAAAGACCCCGACAAATTGGCAATGCTTCACGTTGCAAAGGATAAAACGGAGAGCAGATTTACCTTTAACGATATAAAGCATATGTCAAATCAATGCGCCAACTATTTTAAATCAATAGGCATAAAACGGGGTGACAGAGTAATTCTTATTCTTAAACGCCACTATCAGTTCTGGATTGCTATGCTCGGTCTTATGAAGCTGGGAGCTATAGGTATTCCCGCAGTTGCACAGCTTCAGGCTCACGATATTGAGTACAGGCTCGTGTCTTCAGGAGCTACAACGATTATCTGTACTGCGGACGGTGACGTTGCTCATCAGGTTGACATTGCCGCAGAAAACTACCCTGCACTTTGCCGCAAGCTTATAGTTAACGGCGAGAGGGACGGCTGGCACACCTTTAATGAGGAATATCCCCTTTACAGCAGTCACTTTGAGCGCGCGGACGATGCCCCCGGCGGCGACGATTTAATGCTTATGTACTTTACATCAGGTACTTCCGGTTATCCGAAAATTGCCGCTCATAACTATAAATATCCTCTCGGTCATTTCCATACTGCAAAGTATTGGCACTGCGTTGACCCTGACGGCTTGCATCTTACAATTTCCGATACAGGCTGGGCAAAGGCGGCATGGGGCAAATTTTACGGTCAGTGGATGTGCGAGGCGGCGCTCTTTATTTACGATTTCGACCGTTTTGATGCCGCAGACATATTGCCTATGTTTGCGAAATATCATATCACAACCTTCTGCGCGCCGCCCACAATGCTTCGTATGCTTGTAAAGCAGGATATTTCAAAATATGATTTATCGTCAGTTAAGCATATGACAACAGCAGGCGAGGCATTAAACCCCGAGGTTTATAAGCAGTTTGAACAGCTTACGGGGCTTCAGATTCTTGAGGGCTTCGGTCAGACTGAGGGTACAATGCTTATAGGCAATATGAGAGGCGCTAAGCATAAAATCGGTTCAATGGGCAAGCCTGCTCCGATATATGACATTGAGCTTATTGACAAGGACGGCAATCCCGTTCCTACAGGTGAAACAGGCGAAATTGTTGTCAATGTTAAAAACGGCGCGCCGTGCGGACTCTTCGTCGGCTATTACGGCGACGAGGAAAAAACCAAAGAGGTTTGGCATGACGGCTATTACCATACCGGCGATGCCGCTTGGCGTGATGAAGACGGCTTCTACTGGTATGTCGGCAGAGTTGACGATGTTATTAAGTCCTCAGGCTACCGCATAGGGCCGTTTGAAATTGAAAGCGTTATTATGGAATTGCCGTACGTTCTTGAATGCGGTGTTTCTGCCGCTCCCGACGAAGTAAGAGGGCAGGTTGTCAAGGCAAGCATAGTTTTGACACAGGGAACAGAAGGCACGGATGAGCTTAAAAAGGAAATTCAGGATTATGTAAAAACGCACACTGCTCCTTACAAATATCCGAGAATTGTTGTATTCAGAGATGAGCTTCCAAAGACAACGAGCGGCAAAATTCAGAGAAATAAGCTTTAATCCTTATTAGGAGGTCATTATTATAGATTACAAAAGACTGACTCTTCTTTGCGGTCATTACGGAAGCGGAAAAACCAATGTTGCGGTCAATATGGCGTTCGATTTAAAAAATCAGTATGAAAATGTTGCCGTTGCCGACCTTGACATTGTAAATCCGTATTTTCGCACAAAGGACTCGCTGGAGAATTTTAAAGAGAGAAATATCCGCCTTATTTGCTCTGAATACGCCAATTCAAATGTAGATATTCCTGCGCTTCCGCAGGATATGTACGCAATTACAGATGACAGAACGCTTAAGGTGATACTCGATATCGGCGGAGATGACAGGGGAGCGTTGGCTCTCGGTCGGCTTGCTCCGCAAATAAACGAGGAAAATGATTTTGAGATGCTGATGGTCATAAACAAATTCCGTCCGTTAACTCCTGACGCTGCTTCAACAATTGAGGTTATGCGTGAGGTTGAGGCGGCTGGCGGAATTAGATTTACTGGTCTTGTTAATAACTCAAATTTAGGCGAGGAAACAACCGCCGAAGATGTATTATCGTCAACGGAGTATGCAAACAGCGTTTCAAAAGCGTCGGGACTTCCGATTTTTGCGACTACCGTTAAACAGGATTTGTATGAGAGTCTTAACGGCAAAATTCCGAATCTTTTCCCGTTAAAGCTACAGGAAAAACCTGTAGTTTGACATTACGGCAAAATGAATTTATAATATCTGTGTATGCAAATTTAAATTTATATAATTTTTATGAAGGAGTAAAAGAATATGGCAAAGCTTACATTCAAAACAGACAACTGTAAGGGCTGCGGACTTTGCGTTGACGCGTGTCCCAAAAAGCTTTTACGTCTGGCACAAGATAAAATCAATAAAAAAGGCCATCATCCTGCTGAAATCACAGACGAAGAACAGTGCGTCGGCTGTGCTTCCTGCGCAATGATGTGTCCTGACTGCATTATTAAGGTTGAAAGGTAAGGTGACAGAAAATGGCAGATAAAGTTTTAATGAAAGGCAATGAAGCTATTGCCGAGGCCGCTATAATAGCCGGCTGCCGTCATTATTTCGGCTACCCGATTACACCTCAGACAGAGGTTGCGGCTTATATGGCAAAGAAAATGCCCAAAATCGGCGGCTGTTTTCTTCAGGCAGAAAGCGAAATTGCGGCAATAAATATGGTTTACGGCGTTTCCTCAACAGGAAAAAGAGTTATGACCTCTTCTTCAAGCCCCGGAATTTCACTGAAGGGCGAGGGACTTTCATATCTTGCAGGCTCTGATTTACCCGCTCTTGTAGTTAATGTTCAGAGAGGCGGTCCCGGTCTTGGCGGTATTCAGCCTTCACAGTCCGACTATTTCCAGGCAACAAGAGGCGGAGGACACGGCGACTATCATATGATAGTTTTAGCTCCCGCTTCTGTTCAGGAAATGGCAGAGCTTACGGTTAAGGGCTTTGACCTTGCCGACAAATACAGAATGACATCAATGATTCTTGCCGACGGTACAATGGGTCAGATGATGGAGCCTGTTTCTCTTGATTTTGACATTAATCCGCAGCCCGAAAAGCCTTGGGCAACAACAGGTACAAAAATGGAGAGAGAGCATAATATCGTTAACTCTCTGTCTCTTGTTCCCGAAGAGCTTGAAATGCTCAATATGAAGCGTTATGAAAGATACAAGGTTATTGAAGAAAACGAAGCTATGTATGAAGAATATATGGTAGATGACGCTGACATTGTAATTGCGGCGTTCGGCATTGCCGCGCGTGTTTCAAAGAATGCGGTTAATGAGGCGAGAAAGCAGGGCATTAAGGTTGGTCTTATCCGTCCCATTACTCTTTGGCCGTTCCCGAAGGCTCCCTTTGAAAAGGCTGCGGAAACCGCAAAGGCATTCATTTCCGTTGAGCTTTCAATGGGTCAGATGATTGAGGACGTTAAGCTTGCAACAAACTGCAAGCGACCCGTAACACTCTGTAACAGAGTCGGCGGAATGATTCCAAGTCCCGAACAGGTGCTTAAAGCAATTATTGATGTTAACAACGGAGGTGTTAAATAATGGCAGTAGTATTCGATAAACCCCACGCACTCATAGATGTGCCGCTCCATTATTGCCCCGGCTGCACACACGGTATTATTCACCGTCTTGTAGCAGAGGTTATTGACGAATTGGGTATTGAAGGCAGAACAATAGGTGTTGCTCCCGTTGGCTGCTCGGTTATGGCATATAACTATTTTAACTGCGATATGATTGAGGCGGCGCACGGCCGCGCTCCCGCAGTTGCAACAGGCGTAAAACGCGCAGACCCCGAAAACAATGTTGTATTTACATATCAGGGTGACGGTGACTTGGCTTCTATCGGTATGGCAGAAACGGTTCACGCCGCCGCAAGAAATGAAAATATAACAGTTATATTTATTAACAACGCAATTTACGGTATGACAGGCGGTCAGATGGCTCCCACATCTCTTCCCGGTCAGGTTACGCAGACCTCACCCTACGGCAGAGACCCGAAGCATTGCGGCTACCCGATTAAAGTTTGCGAAATGCTTTCAGAGCTTGAAGGCCCCGAATATCTTGAAAGAGTTACTGTTAACAGTGTTAAGAATATCCGCACCGCTAAAAAGGCTATTAAAAAGGCTTTCCAGAATCAGCTTGACGGCAAGGGCTTTTCACTTATTGAGGTTATTTCCTCCTGCCCGACAAACTGGGGTATGACTCCGCAGGCAGCTCTTAAATGGATTGACGAAAAAATGATTCCGTATTACCCCTTAGGCGTTTATAAGGACAGAAGCGCAGAAAAGGAGGCTGAATAATTATGAGTACAAAACAGTTTTTATTCTCAGGCTTCGGCGGACAGGGTATTCTGTTCGCAGGCAAATTCCTTGCTTACAAAGGACTTATTGAAGATAAGCAGGTTTCGTGGCTTCCTTCGTACGGTCCTGAAATGCGCGGCGGTACAGCTTCCTGCTCAGTAATTATAAGCGATGAACCTGTCGGCTCTCCCATAGTTTCAAATCCCGATATGCTCATTGCAATGAATTTGCCTTCACTTGACAAATATGAGAACGCAGTAGTTCCCGGCGGCGTTATTTTTGCCGATTCAACTCTTATCGAAAGAAAAGTAAACCGTGACGATGTTACCGTTTACTATATCCCCGCGACAAGACTTGCAAGCGAAAACGGCACGCCCACTCTTGCCAATATGATTATTATCGGTAAGGTTTTAAAGGTTCTCGGCGATTTCAGCGAGGATGCGGTTCGTGCGGCTTTGGGCAAGGTTATTTCAGCAAAGCATGCAGATATGCTTGAAGTTAACCTTAAGGCAATGCAGCTCGGCGCTGATTACGAATAATTAAGCATAATCTAAAATAAAATTAACCTCTTGGCAGCTGTAACAGGAAGCCAACATATATTAAACTTTTGCAGTTTGAAAGGTTACGGTGATTTTTATGGAAATCAAATTTGAAAAAGCAAAAACATTAAAGGAAAAGCCCGACCCGTCAACTCTCGGATTCGGCAAAATCTTTACAGACCATATGTTTGTTATGGAGTGGAATAAGGAAACAGGCTGGCAGAATGCAAGAATCGTTCCGTTTGGCTATCTTTCAATTCACCCCGCTTCAACCTGCCTTCATTACGGTTCGGAAATTTTCGAGGGACTTAAGGCATACAGAAGAGCAGACGGCAAGGTTCAGCTTTTCAGACCTATTGAGAATATCCGCCGTATGAACAATTCGGCAGACCGTCTTTGCCTTCCGAAGATTCCTGAGGATATGGCAATGGAAATCTACACAAAATTTGTTGAAACAGAGCAGGACTGGACTCCGTCGGCTGAGGGTACATCACTTTACCTTCGCCCCTTTATGTTCGGCAATGACGAATCTCTCGGCGTTCACGCTGTTCACAATGCAACATTTATTATTATCGCTTCACCCGTTGGCTCATACTACAAAGAGGGTATTAACCCCGTTAAAATTATGATTGAGTCTGAGGATGTCCGCGCAGTTGTAGGCGGCACAGGCGAGGCTAAGTGCGGCGGTAACTATGCGGCTTCAAACAGAGCGGGAGAGCGAGCAGAGCAGAAGGGCTATTCACAGGTTCTTTGGCTTGACGGCGTTGAGAGAAAGTACATTGAAGAAGTCGGCGCTATGAACGTAATGTTTAAAATTAACGGCGAGGTTGTAGCACCTATGCTTACAGGCTCAATTCTTCCCGGTATTACAAGAAAATCCTGCCTTGAAGTACTTAGAAACGAGGGCTATAAGGTAGTTGAGAGAAGAATTTCCGTTGACGAGCTTGCAGAAGCTATGCAGAACGGCACTTTGGAAGAGGCTTGGGGAACAGGTACAGCGGCAGTTGTTTCACCTATCGGCGAGCTTTGCTACAAGGATATGAAATATACAGTTAACGGCGGTAAAATCGGCGAGGTTACTCAGCACCTTTATGACACCCTTACAGGTATTCAGTGGGGCAAAATCCCGGACACCTACGGCTGGACTCTTCCCATTGACTGATATTCAAAAGCGTAATAGAATAATTATATTTAAAGGCAGAGGCGTTGTTCTTCTGCCTTTTTGCTGTAATGTACGGAACGCATTAATGCGTTCCGTAAACTATATGAATTGTTTTATGAGGGAATGGATAAAACCGTTCCCTACGAGCCGCTTTACGCTTAAGTTAATGACATTGCATCAAAGGGGAAGGCATATACTCGCAGAAATCACCATTTCTCCTATTTTTACATTTCAACTTTTAATCAAAAAACACTTGACACTAAAAAATCTTTGTGTTAAAATAATCACCAATATCGCAAATGCAATGAAGGAATTAATCGTTGTCTTTAATTCATTTCAGAGAGCTGCCGTGCGGTGAAAGGCAGTATGAACGGAGAACGAGCCTCATTCTCGAGCAGAGCTGCGGAAATGTAAGTAAGCGGCTACGGCATGCCCCGTTATCATGGCAAAGGGTTTGTTAGAACCTTTAAAAGCGGATTTGCTTTTGCAAGTCAATTAGGGTGGTACCGCGGATTTTATTCGTCCCTGAAGTTTTAGGCTTCAGGGGCTTTTTTATATCTATTTTTAATTTTCAGGAGGATTTTTTATGAGCATTGTAAGAATCAATGACGCTTCCATGAGACAAATCACAAAATCGGGAGCAAACAAATTATCATTTAAAAACAAACTGGAATTAGCAAAGCTACTTGATAGATTGGGCGTATCTGTTATCGAATTGGACGCTGTCAATGAGGTTAAGGCAGACTCGCTTTTAATTAAATCCATTGCAACTGCCGTTAAAAACAGCATTGTTGCAGTGCCCGTTGAATTAAATAAAGATTCTGTGGATATTACATGGAATGCTCTTCAGACAGCCAAAAAAGCAAGACTTGTTGTTGAAGCGCCAGTCAGCACCGTTCAAATGGAATATCTTTACCACAAAAAGCCGAAGGCTGTTATTGAGGCCGTTAAAGATACGGTCGCGCATTGCCGGGAACTGACAAATGACGTTGAATTTGTTGCCAATGACGCAACCAGAAGCGACGAAAGTTTCCTTTATGAAATTGTTAAAGAGGCTGTAAATTCAGGCGCAAATACCGTTACAATTTGCGATGCGGCCGGCTCAATGCTTCCCGACGAATTTGCTGAATTTATTGAAAATTTGGTAAATAATGTTCCCGAAATTGCAGATGTAACCTTGAGCGTATCCTGCTCCGACAAATTATCAATGGCAAATGCATGCACCGTTGAAGCAGTAAGAAAGGGTGCAAGAGAGGTTAAGGTTGCCGTTTGCGCAATGAATGAGGTTGCGTCTTTGCCCGCCGTTGTCAGCGTGCTTTCCGCAAAGGGAAGCGAGTTTGAAGCAGAATGTGCTGTTCAGACCGTAGAATTAAACAGAGTAGTAAGTCAAATTGAGTGGCTTTGCTTTGGCGAGCAGAGCAAAACCTCACCCTTTGACAGCGGCGTAAGAGATGAAGACAATATTATCCTTTCAAGCCATGACGATATATCGGCTGTTCTTAAAGCGGTTGAAGAATTAGGCTATGAATTAAGCGAAGAGGACGGCAATGCTGTTTGGGAGGCTTTCAGACAGATAGCTGAGCGTAAAGAGCAGATAGGCTCAAAGGAATTGGACGCAATTGTAGCCTCTGCCGCAATGCAGGTTCCCTCGACCTTTAAGCTTGACAGCTTTGTAATTAACTCAGGCAATATTATAAGCGCAACCGCTCACGTTACACTGATTAAGGATGACAAAAAGCTTGACAGCGTAGCTTTGGGCGACGGTCCCGTTGACGCCGCATTTTTGGCGCTTGAGCAAATTGCAGGCACCCATTACGAGCTTGACGATTTCCAAATCCGCAGTGTGACACGCGGTCATGAGGCAATGGGCGAAACCGTTGTACGTCTTCGCTCTAACGGAAAGCTTTATGCAGGCAGAGGAATTTCAACAGATATTATCGGCGCAAGCATAAGAGCGTATGTTAATGCATTAAACAAGATAGTATATGAGGAGGCAGAATAATGAAACTTTCTTTCTCAACAAGAGGCTGGAAAAACTTTGTATGGGATGAAATCGTCGAGGCGGCGGTCGAATCCGAATTTAACGGTATTGAGCTTTACGATGTTCAAAAAATGCCGTCCCTTACCGAAAAGAACGGACCTCTTCATAAATACAATGCGACTGCCACATACAGAACCTTAAAGGAAAAAGGGCTTGAAATCCCTTGTATTGACTCGTCCTGCGATTTGGCAAGCGATGAAAACTGTGTTGAAACAGTTACCTATCTTATGGATTTTGCAAAGCGCGTGCATACGCCTTTTGTAAGCGTGGTTGTTCTCAGCGAAAATGACGAGGCGGTAAGAGAACGCCTTTCACAGCTCATTTCCGTTGCAGAGGAAAAGGATATTACAATATTGATTAAAACTTCGGGTGTTTACGCAAGCACATCACGCCTTCGTGATTTATTGGAGTCGTACGCCTGCGACCAGTTGGGCGCTCTTTGGGACGTTCACCATACTTACCGCGATTTTAATGAGAGCGCAGATACAACAATTAAAAATCTCGGCGCTTATGTTAAGCATGTTCACCTTCGTGACTCTGACGATAAGGATACCTATAATCTTATAGGCGAGGGTAATTTGCCTGTTGACGAATTTCTCCGAGCATTAACGTCAATAAATTACAGCGGTATGGTTTCTCTTGAATGGAAAACAGAGTGGTTGGAGGATTTAGATGACAGAAGCATAATTTTTCCCCACTTTGTAAACTATATGCATCAGTACGACACAACGAATAATCAAAAGCGCCTTTATCCGAATTACAACGGTACAGGCAGATACATTTGGAAGCAGGAAGAGCTTATTGATATGACTTTCTCTCAGGTTCTTGACAAGGTAGCTGAGGAATTCCCCGACCAGTATGCTTTCAAATACACAACTCTTGACTATATCCGCACTTATTCGGAATTCCGCGAAGACGTTGACCGCTTTGCAAGAGCGCTCGTTTCAATGGGCGTAAAGGCGGGCAGCAAGGTCGCTATCTGGGCGACAAATGTTCCCGCATGGTACATTACATTCTGGGCAACAACAAAAATAGGCGCAATTCTTGTTACTGTTAACACTGCGTATAAAATTCATGAGGCGGAGTATCTTCTCCGTCAGTCTGACACACACACGCTTGTTATGATTGAGTCGGCGCTTGATTCTAACTATAAAAACATTATAAATGAGCTTTGTCCTGAAATCGCAAAGAACAAAAAGGGCGAGCCGCTTCACTGCAAAAAGCTTCCTTTCCTTAGAAATGTTATTACGGTTGATTTCAAAATGGATGGCTGTTTAACCTTTGAGGAAGCATTTGACAGAGCAGATATGGTGCCGAAGGAAGTAGTTGCCGGAATGGCGGCTAAGGTTAAGCCGACAGATGTTTGCAATATGCAGTACACATCAGGCACAACCGGCTTCCCCAAGGGTGTAATGCTGACTCATTATAATGTTGTTAATAACGGTAAATGCATCGGCGACAGAATGGGACTTTCAACTGCGGACAGATTTTTAATTCAGGTTCCGATGTTCCATTGCTTCGGAATGGTGCTTTCAATGACCTCGTCAATAACGCACGGTTCAACAATTTGCCCGATTCCGTATTTCTCGGCAAAATCGGCTCTTGCCTGCATAAATCAGGAGAAAATTACGGCGTTTAACGGCGTTCCCACAATGTTTATTGCAATGTTTAACCACCCCGATTACAGAAAAACCGATTTCTCACATATGAGAACAGGTATTATGGCAGGCGCAGGCTGTCCGCCTGAGCTTATGAAAAGAGCGGCTCAGCCCGATGAGATGAATATGCGAGGAATTATTTCGGTTTACGGTCAGACTGAATCTTCACCCGGAAGCACTCAATCAACGTGGACCGACTCGTTGGAGCTTCGTACGGAAACAGTTGGCTATGCTTTTGCTCACGTTGAATGTAAGGTAATTGACCCGGAAACAGGCGAAACTCTTCCTGCGGGTCAGAACGGTGAATTCTGCTCACGCGGGTACAACACCATGAAGGGTTATTACAAAATGCCCGAGGCTACAAAGGAAACGGTTGATGAAGACGGCTGGCTTCATTCAGGCGACCTTGCATGTATGAATGAGGACGGCACTTACAGAATAACGGGCAGACTTAAGGATATGATTATAAGGGGCGGTGAAAACCTTTATCCCAAAGAGATTGAGGAGTTTATTTATACTAACCCGAAGGTGCAGGACGTTCAGGTTATCGGCGTGCCCGATGAAAAATACGGCGAAGAGGCTATGGCTTGCATTATACTCAAAAAAGGCGAAGTATGCACTGAAGAGGAAATGCTGGACTTCATTAAGGCTTCTCTTGCACGTCATAAGGTGCCGAGATACATTGAATTTGTTGACTCTTTCCCGATGAATGCCGCAGGTAAAATCCTTAAATATAAAATGCGTGAAGAGGCGGTTGAAAAGCTGGGTCTGAAAAAAGACTGAGAACAGCGTTTTTAAGTTATGAAAAACGAATATTATGTTATAGACGCACACTGTCATATTTATCCCGATAAAATAGCAAATAAGGCGGCAGGAGCAATATGTACCTTTTATGAGGCTCCGAATGTTAGACCTCACGGTGACGGCACGGTGAATATGCTTGTCGAAAACGGACAGGCGGCAGGAATTGACAGATTTATTGTTCAATCCGTTGCAACAACACCTCATCAGGTAATGAGTATAAATAATTTTATTGCCGAAACGGTAAAAAACAGCGGCGGAAAGCTTGTCGGACTCGGCACGCTCCACCCCGACAGTGAAAATCAGGAAAAGGATATTCAAAATATTATTGATTTGGGGCTTCACGGTGTAAAGCTGCACCCTGATATTCAGGGCTTTAAGATTGACGATTACCGCTGCCTTAAAATTTACGAGCTTTGCGAAAAGGCAGGTTTGCCTATTTTAATGCACACCGGTGACAGCCGTTATGATAATTCTAATCCCAACAGACTTATTCCGATTCTTGAAATTTATACTGATTTAACTGTAATCGGCGCGCATTTCGGCGGTTGGTCAATGTGGGAGGATGCGTCAAAAAAGCTTGCGCATATCCCGAACCTTTACGTTGACTGCTCATCAAGTATGCCGTGGCTTTCAAATGAGAAAACGGTTGAAATAATCCGACGTTACGGGGCGGACAGAGTGCTTTTCGGTACTGACTACCCAATGTGGTCGCCTCACGATGAGCTTGACAGATTTATGACGCTGGATTTAACCGATGAAGAAAGACGTCTTATTCTTTCGGAAAATGCAATAAAACTCTTTAACTTACAATTGTAATTTTAAAGCTGTCCTTTTGGGGCAGCTTTATTTATTGCAATTTATTGTTAAATAATGTAAAATGTGTTAAAATAAAATTTATAAATTCAATGAAGAAGTGTAACTTAACGTGAAAAAACATTTACTTAAACGGTTTTTGAAATATTACAGACCGCACCGAAAAATATTTTACGCCGATATGGCTTCGTCTTTGCTTTTATCGCTTATCGGCATAGTTTACCCGATTATTACCCGTAAAATGCTTAATGACCTTATTCCCAACAGAAATTACAGGCTTGTTGTTCTGTTCGGAGCAGCTCTTTTAGGCATATATTTTATTAAAATGCTGCTAAACTATTTCGTTCAATACTACGGGCACGTAATGGGCGTGCGAATGCAGGCGCAAATGCGTTCGGATATGTTCAATAAGTTAGAGTCCTTGCCGTTCAGCTTTTTTGATAACAATGAAACGGGTAAAATAATGTCAAGAATGACAAACGATTTAATGGATATTTCCGAGCTTGCGCATCACGGTCCCGAAAATCTTATCATTTCAACGGCATCTGTTATAATTGCGTTTATTTATCTCGGAACGGTTAATATATATCTTGCACTCGTTTCGTTTGTATGCGTACCGTTTTTGATTGGCATTTCGGCGTCACTGCGTAAAAAAATGCGAAAAGCGTTTATGGAAAGCCGTACATCAATTGCTGAAATAAATTCGTCACTTGAAAGCAGTATTTCGGGAATAAGAGTGACGAAATCCTTTAATAATTCAGCTGAGGAACGCAAAAAATTTGAAATCGGCAATAAAAAATTTGTATCAGCCAGAAAAGACGCTTACAAAGCAATGGGGCAGTTCCATTCAGGCAACACCTTTGTCACGGATATTTTCAATGTTGTTGTACTGATTGTCGGCGGACTGTTTTTATATAAAGGTAAAATTAATTTGGGCGACTATTCGGCGTTTATTATCTCAATAAATATGTTTGTTTATCCTGTACTTAATTTAATCGGCTTTATGGAGCAGTACCAGAACGGAGTTACAGGCTTTGAACGGTTTATCGACATTATGGACGCAGAGCCTGAAACTGACAGTGAAAACGCCGTTGACGCAGGTACGCTTTCGGGGAAGATTGAATTTAAAAATGTCAGCTATGCTTACGACGGAGAAAATGACGTTCTTGAAAATATAAGCTTCACCGTAAATAAAGGAGAAAAATTTGCGCTTGTAGGTTCGTCGGGCGGCGGTAAAACGACGATATGCCATTTAATACCGCATTTTTACAATGTAACTGACGGAGAAATTTTTATAGACGGCAAAGAAATTCATACGCTTACAATGGAGTCACTTCGAAGAAATATAGGCATTGTTCAGCAGGATGTTTATCTGTTCAATGCCACGGTAAAGGAGAATATTCTTTACGGACGGCTGGGAGCCTCCGATGAAGAGGTTATTGAAGCGGCGAAAAAGGCGAGCATACACGATTACATTATGTCATTGCCCAAAGGCTATGACACGCAAATCGGTGAGAGGGGTGTGCGTCTTTCGGGCGGTCAGAAGCAGCGCCTTTCAATTGCGCGGGTGTTTCTTAAAAATCCTCCTATATTAATTCTTGACGAGGCAACAAGCGCGCTTGACAATTCGACCGAAATTTTAATTCAAAATGCGCTTGACTCTCTTTGTGAGGGCAGAACAACGCTTGTTGTGGCGCACAGGCTCTCTACCGTCAAAAATGCTGACAAAATTGCAGTTATAGCTGACGGAGAAATAAAAGAACTGGGCAGTCATTCATCGCTGATGTCTCAAAACGGAATGTATGCAAAGCTTTACTCTCTTCAATTCCGCACTGATAATGCAGAATAGTCAGCCTTAACAAAAAAACTCAAAAACAGCCTGTTTTTTTTGTGTATGAATTTTGAAGAATTTTGTAAAATTTTATTTCACAAATCGCTGACGATATGCTATAATAGATAAAATTATCTTATAAGTACTAAGGAGGATTAAATATGGCTACATTTATTAACGAACCATCACATACCTTTAACGAATACCTTTTAATTCCGGGTTATTCAGACAGCAGTTGTATTCCGGCGAATGTATCGCTTAAAACGCCTCTTGTAAAGTTTAAAAAGGGCGAAGAACCTGCAATTTCAATGAACATTCCGCTTGTATCTGCCATTATGCAGGCAGTTTCGGGTGACAGACTTGCAGTGGCTCTCGCTACTGAGGGCGGCGTTTCTTTTATTTACGGCTCACAATCCGTTGAAGACGAGGCGGCAATGGTTGCAAGGGCAAAGTCTTATAAGGCAGGCTTTGTTAAGAGCGATTCAAACGTAAAGCCTGATGACACACTCAAAGATGTTGTTGAGCTTACTAAGAAAACAGGTCACTCAACGATAGCCGTAACCGAGGACGGTACTCAGGACGGAAAGCTCCTCGGTATTGTTACAAGCCGTGATTACCGAGTAAGCCGTATGAGTCCTGACGTTAAGGTCAGCGAATTTATGACTCCTTTCGATAAGCTTATTTGGGCAAAGGAAGGCACAACCTTAAA
This sequence comes from uncultured Clostridia bacterium, assembly GCA_947364045.1. Taxonomy (GTDB): domain Bacteria; phylum Bacillota; class Clostridia; order Oscillospirales; family Acutalibacteraceae; genus Fimenecus. Next base: position 7,645 of record CANARN010000027.1, on the reverse strand, counting down.
GGAAGCTAATGACATTATTTGGGATCATAAGCTTAATTCTCTTCCGATAATTTCAGACGACGGTAAGCTTTGCTATATGGTTTTCCGTAAGGATTACGATTCTCATAAGCAGAATCCCAATGAGCTTCTTGACTCTCACAAGCGTTATATTGTAGGCGCAGGTATCAACACAAGGGATTACGCGGTACGCGTTCCCGCTCTTATTGAAGCAGGCGCAGACGTGCTTTGTATTGACTCCTCCGAGGGATTTTCAGAGTGGCAGAAGCTTACAATTGAATGGATAAGAAAAAATTACGGCGACAGCGTTAAGGTCGGAGCGGGCAATGTTGTAGACGCTGACGGCTTCCGCTTCTTAGCCGATTGCGGCGCAGACTTTATAAAAGTCGGCATCGGCGGCGGCTCAATCTGCATTACAAGAGAAACAAAAGGCATAGGCAGAGGACAGGCTACAGCTTTAATTGAGGTTTGCAAAGCGAGAGACGAATATTTTGAAGAAACAGGCGTTTACATTCCTGTTTGCTCAGACGGCGGCATAGTTTACGACCACCATATGACTTTGGCTCTTGCAATGGGCGCAGATTTCATAATGCTCGGCAGATATTTTGCACGTTTTGACGAAAGCCCGTCAAATAAAGTAAGTATAAACGGCACATATTATAAGGAGTATTGGGGCGAAGGCTCAGCGAGAGCGCGTAACTGGCAGAGATATGACCTCGGCGGCGACAAAAAGCTTTCCTTTGAAGAGGGCGTTGACTCTTACGTTCCTTATGCGGGAACTCTTAAAGACAATGTTGCGCTTTCTCTCAGTAAAGTAAAATCCACAATGTGCAACTGCGGCGCAATGTCAATCCCCGAGCTTCAGAAAAAGGCTAAACTTACGCTCGTTTCCGCAACAAGTATTGTTGAGGGCGGCGCCCACGACGTTATTCAGAAGGACACAACCCCCACGGTAAAATAATAATTTATATTCGGAGGAGAACTTATGGCTTATTTAACTGACATCGAAATTGCACAGCAGTGCGAAATGAAGCATATCAAAGAAATTGCAAAAACTGCCCATGTTGACGAAAAATATCTTGAGCAGTACGGCAATTACAAAGCAAAAATCGACCTCTCACTTCTCAAGGAAAGCAAAAAAGAAAACGGTAAGCTGATTCTTGTTACAGCTATAACTCCCACTCCTGCGGGCGAAGGCAAAACCACAACCACAATAGGTCTTGCAGACGGACTTAAACGAATCGGAAAGGACGTTGTAGTGGCTCTGCGCGAGCCGTCGCTCGGCCCTGTTTTCGGTGTTAAAGGCGGAGCGGCAGGCGGCGGATATGCTCAGGTTGTTCCTATGGAGGATATAAATTTGCATTTCACAGGCGATTTCCACGCCATAGGTGCGGCAAACAACCTTCTTGCCGCAATGCTTGACAATCACATCCAGCAGGGAAATGCCTTAGGCATTGATGTTCGCAAAATCACTTGGAAACGCTGTGTTGATATGAACGACAGGCAGCTCCGTTTCATTACGGACGGTCTGGGCGGCAAAGCCAACGGCACACCGAGGGAGGACGGCTTTGACATTACCGTTGCCTCAGAAATTATGGCTGTTTTCTGTCTTGCAAATTCTATTACCGATTTAAAAGAAAGACTTTCAAGGATAATTGTCGGCTACACTTATGATGACAAGCCTGTAACGGCAGGCGACCTTAATGCAGTTGGTGCTATGACTGCGCTTTTAAAGGACGCTTTAAAGCCGAACCTTGTTCAGACTCTTGAGGGTACGCCCGCATTTGTTCACGGCGGACCGTTCGCAAACATTGCGCACGGCTGTAACTCGGTTATCGCTACAAAAATGGCAATGAAAATGGGCGATTACGCGGTAACAGAAGCAGGCTTCGGCGCAGACCTCGGAGCAGAGAAATTCCTTGATATTAAGTGCCGTATGGCAGGTCTTACTCCTGATGCAGTAGTTGTTGTTGCAACGGTAAGAGCGCTTAAAATGCACGGCGGTCTTGATAAAAAAGAGCTTGGCACTGAGGATTTGAATGCGCTTGAAAAGGGTATTCCGAATCTTCTTCGCCACGTTTCAAATATTAAAAATGTTTATAAGCTTCCTTGCGTTGTTGCGGTTAACCGTTTCCCGACGGACACCGACGCAGAAATTGATTTCATAATTAAAAAATGCCGTGAACTCGGTGTTAATACCGTTCTTTCTACCGTTTGGGCAGAAGGCGGCAAAGGCGGCGAGGAGTTAGCGCGTGAGGTTGTTCGTCTTTGCGAGGAAGAAAAGGGCGATTTCACATTCTCATACAGCGATGATATGACGCTTACGGAGAAAATCGAGGCAGTTGTTAAAAAGGTTTACGGAGGCGACGGCATAAATATAATGCCGAATGCTAAAAAGCAGATAGCTCAGCTTGAAGCGCTCGGCTTCGGCAAATGCCCTGTTTGCATTGCAAAAACACAGTACAGCTTTTCAGATGACCCGACAAAGCTCGGCGCACCCGAAAACTTCACCGTTACCGTTAAAAATGTTAAGGTTTCGGCAGGCGCAGGCTTTGTAGTTGTTCTCACAGGCGACATTATGACAATGCCCGGTCTTCCGAAGGTGCCTGCGGCAGAAAAAATTGACGTTGACGAAAACGGCAGAATTTCAGGATTATTCTGATACAAATTTTTATTATTAGGGCAAAGAGCGGGCTGTCGGCTCGCTCTTTTTACGTGAATTAGGATAGAGTGATATGAAACAGACAGAAGGACAAAAGCAGTATGATTATTTAACAAAGACTCCCGTGTCAAAACTTGTAATTCGTCTGGGCGTACCCACAACGGTAAGTATGCTGGTGACGAATATTTACAATATGGCTGACACGTATTTTGTAGGCAAAATAGGCACAAGCGCATCGGGCGCAGTCGGCGTAGTTTTCGGACTTATGGCTATTATTCAGGCGGTAGGATTTATGTTCGGCCACGGCGGCGGAAGCGTAATTTCAAGAAAACTCGGCGCTAAGGATACGGAAACTGCAACCTGTATTGCCTCAACCTCATTTTATTTAAGCTTATTATCGGGAATACTTATTGAGTTACTCGGATTTATTTTCCTTACGCCTATGATGAAGCTGTTCGGAAGTACAGACACAATTTTACCCTATGCCAAGACATATGCAATGTGCATTTTGGCGGCATCTCCGTTTATGTGCGCGTCATTTGTTCTCAACAATATTTTGCGTTATGAGGGTAAGGCTTCATTTGCAATGGTGGGCTTGGTCACAGGCGGCGTTATAAACATCTTCGGCGACTGGCTTTTAATGGCAAAGCTGCAAATGGGAATATTGGGCGCGGGCGTTGCCACTGCCGTTTCACAGGTGATAAGCTTTGTAATTTTGCTGAGCGTATTTATTTCGGGAAAGACTATAAGCAAAATTCGCATAAAGAGGGTATCTTTGAGATTTTCCGATGTTTCGTCTATTATATTTACAGGCTTCCCCAGCCTTGTGCGTCAGGGACTTACTTCAATTTCAACCACAGTGCTGAATTTGTGCGCGGGTTATTACGGCGACCCTGCCATTGCCGCAATGACAATAGTTAATAAAATTTGTTTCTTTGTGTTTGCCATAGGACTCGGCATCGGTCAGGGATTTCAGCCTGTTGCTTCATTCAATTACGGCGCCAAGAAATACAGGCGAGTTAAGAATGCATTTTTCTTTACATTTTTTGTCGGTGAGTTGCTTTTAGGCTTGCTTGCAGTAATCGGAATGCTTATTTCGGAAAATCTTATCGGCATTTTCCGTGATGACCCACAGGTTATCGAAATAGGTACGTTTGCTTTAAGAGTTCAGTTTGCAGCGCTTTTCTTCCAGCCGATTTGCGTATGCACAAATATGCTGTTCCAAAGTATAGGCAAAAATGCGTCTGCCACATTTCTCGCAACGCTTAGAAGCGGACTTGCCTTTATTCCCACAATTATAATTCTTACAAAGCTTTACGGGCTTTGGGGCGTTGAGGTTTCGCAAACGGTAGGGGATATAGTAACCTTCATAGTTTCCGTGCCGTTCACCGTATATTTCTTCAAGCATCTGCCTAAAGAGGACGTTATAACAGAATAAAGCAGTAGGGAACAGTCTCTTACTGTCCCGTTTTCAAAGAAAAACAAAACTATACAACTTGTCTCCCTTGAAAGGGGAGATGTCAACGAAGTTGACAGAGGGGTTTAGTCCGTTAGGTTTCTTTGTAAGTTATTTAGAGAGTAGAGCTAACGGCTGTCTCACACCGTTCCGCTCCCTCACGAGGGAGTTTATCTCTAAAAATCAAAAATCCGAAATTCACTCTGTTTGTGAATCTCGGATTTCTTTTTACAATTTTGTTTTTATCTTATACCGTATTTTTCAATAATATAATCCATATCCTTATCGCCTCTGCCCGAAAGGTTAATAAGAATTGAACCGTGCTTCATCTGCTTTGCCATTTTAATTGCATGAGCAACAGCGTGTGAGCTTTCAATAGCAGGAATAATTCCCTCAAGGCGAGAAAGCTTGTAAAATGCGTCAATAGTTTCTTCGTCGTTGACAACGTCATATTTTGCTCTGCCGATTTCCTGAAGGAATGCATGCTCAGGGCCTGAGGATGGGTAATCAAGTCCGCTTGCAACAGAATAAACAGGCGCAGGGTCGCCGTTTTCATCTTTAAGCATAATGCTGTTAAAGCCGTGCATAATACCTTCTGTGCCGTATTTAAGACTTGCGGCGTGGTCGCCGAGCTTAGAACCTCTGCCGAGAGGCTCAACACCTATAATGTCAACAGGGTCATTTAAAAAGCCTGAGAAAAATCCCGCAGCATTTGAGCCGCCGCCCACACATGCAACAACAGCATCAGGCAAATGACCTGTCATTTCCGTGAACTGCTCTCTTGCTTCAATTCCGACAACGCTCTGAAAATCACGCACCATCATCGGAAACGGGTGAGGACCTACAACCGATCCTATGCAATAAATACAGTCCTTGTATTCTTTTGAGTATGCGGCAAATGCTGCGTCAACAGCCTCTTTAAGAGTTGCAAGTCCGTCTGTAACCTCAACAACATTTGCGCCTAAAATCTTCATTCTTGCAACGTTGGGCGCCTGCTTTTTAATGTCAACCGAGCCCATATAAATGTCACATTCAAGTCCGAAATATGCCGCCGCAGTTGCAAGGGCAACGCCGTGCTGACCTGCGCCTGTTTCGGCAATAACCTTTTTCTTGCCCATATATTTAGCGAGGAGCGCTTCGCCCATACAGTGATTAAGCTTGTGAGCGCCTGTGTGGTTTAAGTCCTCACGCTTTGCGTAAAGCTGAACATTGCCGAGACTTTTTGAAAGCCTTGCAAGGTGCGTTACGGGTGTGGGTCTGCCCTGAAATTCCTTGCGGATTCTTCTCAGCTCTGCAATGAAATTGCGTGACTGACCGATTGTGTAATAAGCCTCTGTGATTTCCTGCATAGCGGCCTTAAGCTCCTCAGGGATATATGCTCCGCCGTATTTGCCGAAATACCCGTTTTCATCGGGATAGTTTTTGAAATAGTTGTTAAAATCTACATTCTTGTAAATCATATGTTCATCTCCTTAAAAAGTAGAAAATACATTATAGCTTTTATTTATGAAAGAAGCATTCTGTCGTTGTCAAGCTCTTTTCCGACCGACTCTTTAAATTTAAGAAGCAGGTCACTAACGGTCAGATTCTTTCTTTCATCGCCCGAAACGTCATAAACAATACTGCCGTTATTCATCATAATTGTTCTGTTGCCTAGGTCAAGAGCGGATTGCATATTGTGCGTAATCATAAGGCAGGTAAGACCGTTTTCCTCGACAATTTGCTTTGTAAGGATAAGCACCTTTTCGGCAGTACCCGGGTCAAGCGCCGCAGTATGCTCGTCAAGCAGTAACAGCTTCGGCGGATTAAAGGTTGCCATCATTAAGGTCAGCGCCTGTCTTTGACCGCCCGAAAGAAGCCCTACGGGTTGTTTCATTCTGTCCTCAAGTCCCATTTGAAGAAGAGCAAGGCGTTCACGAAAATTTTCCTTATCTTTTTTTGAAATACTGCTGAGCCAACCGCCGTGCCCTGCCGCAAGCGATAAATTTTCCTCAATGCTCATTCCGGGGGCAGAGCCTCTCATTGGGTCCTGGAAAAGTCTGCCGATTTGTCTCGCTCTTTTAAATTCCGGCATCAGCGTAATGTCCTTGCCGTCAAGTAAAATCCGTCCGCTGTCGGTCATAAAACTGCCCGATATTGCGTTGAAGAGTGTGGATTTTCCCGCTCCGTTAGCGCCGATTATCGTGACAAAATCCCCTTTATCTGCGTGAAATGATAAATCGCAAAGCGCGGTTTTGGAGTTTACAGTTCCTGGATTAAAGGTCTTTGAAATATTGGATAAAGTGAGCATTACGCCGCCTCCTTTCCGAATTTTAAAGCAAATCTGCGTTTTAATGCAGGTATTTTTGATTTGAGGTAGGGGGCTGAAATCGCAATAATAACTATAATCGAGGAAACAAGCTTTAGCATATAAGCCGGCATATCAAACCGCAATGCAATTGTGTATATCACTCTGAATATTATTGAACCGAAAACCACTCCGACAGCTCTCAGCGGAATTTTGCCTTTCTTTATAAATATTCCGCCGATAAGAAGAGAAGCGAGCGCAATTGTAACCATTCCCGTGCCGATGTCAATATTAACCGATTTTTGTGACTGCGCAAGCAGACAGCCCGAAAGCGCGGTAAAAGAGTTTGAAATGCAAAGTCCCACAATTGTTGTGAAAACAGGGTTTATGGATGATGAACGAACCATATCGGGATTGTCACCCGTGGCGCGAATGGCAAGCCCCAGCTTTGTCCTCAGAAACAGCGATAAAAATATAACAACAAGTATTACTGCAATCAGCGCGATTATGAGTACATATTCCTGTGAAAAGGGGGTGTCGGCAAGAGCCTCCTTGAGCATAGTAAAAACGGTTTTTGTTCTGTTCATATTAAGCAAAGACGAGTTGCCCATAACAGCAATATTGACAGAATAAAGACCTGTGTTTACAATAATTCCCGCAAGCAGACTGTTAATTCCCATTTTAGTCTGCAAAAATGCGGTGATAAAGCCCGAAAGCACACCTGCTGCCATTGCCACAGGAATTGAAAGCAGAGGATGTCCTGCTATGGCAACAACCGCTCCGACTGTAGCACCGAGTGTAAAGCAGCCGTCGGTTGAAAGGTCGCATACATTGAGCATTGAATAGCTCAAAAACAGCGCGAGTACTGTAAGCGAGCTGATAAGACCTAATTGTAAGGCGTTTTCACCGAGGGCCAAAATTGAATTTAAATCCATAAAATCACTTCTCTTTTAATGAGACAAACAGATAATCTTTTTGCGGATTATCTGTTTGCGAACTTAATATATCAGTTAGTTTCTTATTTCTCTAATGTTGCAAGAATAAGGTTGAAGATTGCTTTTGTGTCAAGGTAGTCTGATGTACCTGTAATGTTTTTGCCGGGCGCTTCAAGTGAGGATACAAGCTTTGTACCAACAGGGTCTGAAACTGCTGAGAAGATTACGGGAGTTTTACCGTCCTCGGTTGCCGCCTGCATAGCCATTGCAACAGGAGTAGCAATACCTACCATAAGGTCAACCTTGTC
>CANARN010000026.1 GCA_947364045.1 uncultured Clostridia bacterium | reverse complement strand
AACATATTGACTGCTACAACACTAAAACGCTTACGGAGTTTACCGCAAGCGTTATTTTTTTATTAAAACATTCTAAAACCCGACTTGTTGTCAGATACTTTGGCACTTTCATTTGTCTGCTGTCAAATTTTTAAAACAATCTTTGCTTACCGATAACAGTTTTCAGCTGTACGCTTTTTTAACCGCCGCCATTACCTTGGTTGCAACGGGGACAGCCGTTTTAATGCTGTAGGTTGAGTCCTCAACCACTACTATTATTGCAAACGGATAATCGGGATTGGAAGAAAAGCCTGCAAAAAGCGCATTCGGTTTTGCGTCCTCGCTGTCGCTTATCTCCGCAGTGCCTGTTTTTCCGCACATTTCCATTCCCGCAAATCTGTAATCGCCGTAATTGTTTTTAACATTCGAACGCATATATTTTTTAAGCTCCTGCGCTGTTTCCGAAGAAAAATATTCGCCTATATTCTGCGTTCCTGCCGAATAAAGACTTTTTCCGTCAGGCGTTTTTATTCCGCTTACAATATAAGGTTCAACGGCCGTTCCGCCGTTAGCAATCGAAGAAATTAACGTCAGCATATGGCACGGATTCACAAGCGTTGTGTATTGACCTATTCCTGCCCAGCCCACATCCAGCGCCTTGGCGTCATTCAGCTTTAAAGTAGATGTACTACAAGAAATTTTACCGTTAATTTTATTCATCTGCGTGTTAAAGCCTGCCTTTTCTGCGGTCGCCGTCAGCTTTTCCTTGCCGAGAGTGTCCGCAAGCGCGGCAAATGCACAGTTACAGGACTGGTTAAACGCCTTTTCAATCATTGCATTTCTGTGTATTCCGCTGCAATAGACATATCCTTCTCCGATTTGAATTTGACCCTTTCCGTTTTTACCCTTGCACTCAAAGGTCATATTCTCTAAATCCGGCATATTCTCTACAGCCGAAGCAAGCGTGAGTATTTTAAATGTTGAACCCGGTGTATAAAGTCCCTTGAAAAATTTATTAAGGTACATTCCCTCTTTTTCCTCTGACGGCTTATTAAGCGGGTCATAAGTAGGCGTTGAAACAATGCACACAATTTCGCCTGTTTTGTAGTTCATAACGCCGACAACACCGTTGTAGCCGTTCATCGCTCTGTACGCCGCTTTGCAGATGTCCGCGTCAAGCGTCAGAGAAATGTCATTGCCCTTGCCGTAGCGTTTCAGATTAAAAACGCCGTCTTTTACAGTGTAGCCTGTAAGCTCGTCTTTAAAAGCGGTTTGGATTCCGCTTGCGATGTAGCCCGAGCCGTCACCTACTGTTTGAAGAGTTGCCGCTCTGATTTCAGCGTCCTTGCTGTATGTCCGCTCGCCGTTCTCCGTAGTTGCAAGCACCTTGCCGTTTCTGTCTGAAATATCGCCCGCGGTAAAGGCGCCGTCCGTGTAAAGATGTCTGTTTGCCTTGTTCATTGCCCATTTATTCGCGTTTACCGAAAGTCTGTAATAAGCAAGAAAAGACCCTGCTAAAAATACAAATACCAAAAGGTAGAGCGTTAAGGCTCTTCTTGATATTGATTTCACTGACGTACACCTCCGTATCTGTAAGTTCCTCTGTCAACTGCTTTTATGAAAGCAAGCAGCATCCAACAGCTCATTATTGACGAACCGCCTCTTGATACAAACGGCAATGTAACGCCCGTAAGCGGTAAAATGTCGTTTACGCCGAATACGTTAAGGGATGCCTGAAACAGCATAAGAGCCGCCGCCGCGCAGGCGCAGATTGCATAAAACGAGGAACGGGCATATCTTGAATGTTTAATTGAATAAACAAGAAGAGCCACATACGACAGCAGAATTGCCGCCGCCATAATCCAGCCGAATTCCTCGCATATAACGCCGAAAATCAAATCCTCCGTTGCGGCAAATATATTTCTCAGCTTTCCGTTGCCGAGACCCACGCCGAAAAGTCCGCCCGAAGCCGAATAAATCATAACGCGCGTCTGTTGGTAGCCCGATGTGTCAAAATACTCCCAAACGTGACCGAAAGCCTCAAATCTGCTTGCAACGTAAGGCTTAAAACGAAGTATCAGCAATCCGCCCAAAAGCGCCGCCGCGCAAATAAGTATAAGAGTACGAATGTCGCCTGAGCGCATAAAGGAAATGACTATGAAGGTAAAGAAAAATATTAGTGCTGTGCCGAAGTCGTACATTAAAAACAGCGTGCCGATGCACCCGAGCGCAAATATAATAAATTTTGTAAGGCTTTTGTTTGACTGAAGCTTTTCAAGGGTTGCCGCGCCGACAAAAATAAATGCAACCTTTACAAGCTCTGACGGCTGAATTGAAAGACCGCCGATGTAAATCCAGTTTTTTGCGCCGTTTGTAATTTTGGCGAAAACAAGAGTAAACACAAGCAGTCCGAACGCAAGAAAAGCGACAGGGTATCGAAGCCGCATACAAAAATCTATGTTTCGCAGAATTATCTGAAGAATAACAAAGCCTGCTATGCCGAGCAGCGTCGCAATAAGCTGTTTTACCGCCAAAGACGGATATACACTGGCAGTGACGGACAGGCTGATTGACGTTAAAAGGAAAGCTATAAGCTCAACCTCAAAGCCGCGCCTGCCGAGAATCAGTTTTGCGCCGATAAAATATGCGTATTCAGCTAAAATGTAACCGCCGAATGTAATAATAATGTTCAACCTATTTTCGCTTTCGCCTTTTTCAATGAGAGTAAAAGCGCAAATAAGCTGAAACAGCGTAATTACTGCCAGCATAATTGCAAGATTAACATTTTTGACCTTGTGTTTCATATTTTTCACCGTGTATCTGTTTATTTATTCGGTAAGGTACGCGACTCAGCGTACCGGGAAATCCAATTCATAAAATGCATTTTCCTGACGGACAGCGAAAAGCTGATGTCCATACAGTCAACATTTCACTTAAACGCACAAAATGTCGTTATTCCTTTTCGCCGAAGAGGAATGCAAAATCGCCGAATTTTATTACATCGCCCTCACGCAGAAGAGTCGGACTTACAACCGTCTGACCGTTCAAAAGGGTGGGGGTAGTTCTGCTGAGATTGTGAATATACCAAATGCCGTTTTCATTAGTCAGAATTGCCTGTTTTCGCGAAATATTCGGGGCGGTAATCTCAATATTACTGCCCTCTTCTCTGCCTACGGTGACATAATCGCCCTCAAGCGAAAATTCATTGCCCGAAACAATATCGGTCAGTGAATAATTTTTTTGTTCGGGGGCTATGTCCTCAATATTTTTAATGTCGCCGGCGGCTTCAGAGCCAACGTAAAATTTCATTATTTCCATTCCGAAAGCAACCGTGTCCCCATGCGAAAGCTTTGCGGTTTTGTCGATTTTTTCGCCGTTGAGGTAAACGCCTTGCTTCGATTCAGTATCAAAAATGTAAAATCCATCCTTGCGAAGAGCAATAACTGCGTGAGCGCGCGAAACTGAGGGGAGTTTTAAACGAATGTCAGTATTTCGCGCTCGTCCGACAGCGGTTTCGTAACAGGTTATCGGGTACTCTTCATTTGTCGCTAAGTTTTGTAAAACGGCATAAACTTTTTTCTTAGGACGCAGGCGCAACAGCGAAATTGCGCAGTTTAAAAGGACTGCAATTGCAAGCGCCGCAAGCAAATACCGCGTATAATATTCAATTTCAACCATTTTTTCGCCTCCGATATATATATGTTGATTTTAAAATTATAATTGTAGGGACAGACGACTCGGCTGTCCGTGATGTATTTGTAAAAACAAGTGAATTTGTAGACGGTGTGCCGAGTTGCCGCACTCTACTGTCACTATTTTAGACAATATCGGTTTTTTATTTTCTGTGCAAATCGTTATAAAGTAACATCCGTTTTGTGAATAGTCATAATTTTTTAAACGCATCTGTTTGCGGACAGGAAATTTGCCTGTATTCATTATATCATCTCGGTTAATGGAAAATCAATTTTTCACGGAACGCCGAGGTCGGCGTTCCCTACATTTTTAATATATATTTCAATTTTTATTTAAGAATATATTCTTTTGCGGGAATTGTCAAGTATTATTACAGGTTTGTAATCAGTAGCGGTTACAGGTCAACGGTGATATTTTATTGTATTGGTAAATTATATTAAATTGTGGGGACAGACGACTCGGCTGTCCGCAATACAATTTACTCAAACAGTTAAATTTGCGAGCGGTGCGCCGAGTCGTCGCACCCTACCAATATGTGATTTGAATTTTCAATTTATAATTACGTTTGCAACGGAACGCCGACCTCGGAGTTTCCTACTGAGGTTGTGGAGATTGCGGAGTTCGGCAAATAAAAAAACCCGACGGGGTGAACCGTCGGGAACGTGTTGTTTTTGTTTTGTCTCTTGTTGTACTTTGTTCAAATACAGTTACATTGCAGTACCGTAAAAACGGTTAATTACACTTTTGCCTTGTGGCTTAGCCCCACCATTCATCGTCGCCCTGGTCGGGGTCAACGGTGCCGAATGAAAGTGTAATAATGTCTTCAACTTCGTAAACTGTAACATCAAAGTCGGGCGTTAAATATTCACGCATTGTTATTACTCCTTTCAAAAATTAAGCGGGAAAATGTGTTGTGTAAAGATCGCCGTAGCTTACAGAAGCAGCTGCATCGAAGTAGTAATATGTGCCGTCGAAGCAAACGAAAGCAAGGCAGTTAACGCCGTCTGCTTTATTTGCGTCTGTGTCAGCAATATCAGTGATGAGGCAAGTGAAGACATAGTCTGCACCGTCGCCTGTGTGCTGCATATAAGTAACGCTCTTCTTTACATAGTTTTCAGCTGAGCCGCCTTCAGCAACAGCCTTAGCTGTGTCAACGCTGAAGTCTGCAACATTTGATTTAGCTGCATAAACAAAGCCGAAATCTGTAATTTTAGCCTTAGCATTTGCTTCGTCTGTAAATGTAGCAAGGAAATCAGCCTGTGAAATCTTTGCAACAGTTCTTACGTCGAAAGCATTCTTGTAATTAGTCTTATCTTTGTCAGCGCCAATGCCCTGGAATCTAATCTGAGCCTTGCTGAACTTAACGATTGAAGACGCAACTGGCATATTTGCAAGAATATTTGCTCTTGAAGCATCTATACCATTAGCAGGATTTTTTGGTGTCGAACTACCATCAGTCATTTTAATAAACTGTGTGGTGTTGCAAGTATCAGCAATTGAAATATTGATATTACCATTTTTAATTGCCTCAGCATCACCAGTAACATCAAATACAATTGAACACTCAGCAACGGAAATACCATTTTCGCCTTCTGTTACATTGTAGCCAGCTTTATTGGTTGCACCAAGTCCTGCATCTGCACCAGCAGTAAGCATAACTGCGCTATTGTATTTAGCCTGCTCTTCAGCAGTCATTGTTGATTGACTCATAACTGTAGTGCCGTATGCAGCATTAAGCTTTGCTGTAGTAGCATCTTTTGCATATTCTGCCCAGTCACCAAGGAATGTACGGCTAGTAAGGTCAGGTGTATATATGTTCGAATCAAAAAGAAGAGCAACTTTTGTATCACTCATTTTTTGATTATAGTCTGCCATTTCAAAGTGGAAATATACTGTAACTTTTGCTCCGGGAACAATTTCTGCTACAGTCTTATCTGTTTTAAGAATAAGACCCACTTGTTTTCCATCCGCAAGAGCAAATGATGAAACGGCAACTGTACTTAAGAGCATTACTACAACAAGAGCAATACTTAAAAATTTTCTCATTTTAAGCATGTATTAAATCTCCTATTTGTAAATAAATTAGTAATTATATACAATTACCATGATGCATTAAAGTTTTCGGCGAGTACATTTTGTGCCTCGAGAGTTACAAGCCATTGGTCATGAGCTTCAATATCACCTGCATCAGAAATGTCTATTGAACCATCTCCGTTAACATCAGCCGCATAGTATGCCGCTGTGTCTTCATCAATAGTAACAACCCACTGGTCATGAGCTTCAACGTCACCTGCGTCAGAAATATCTACTGCGCCGTCACCGTTTACATCGCCAAAATATATAAATACGTATGTAGCAACTACATCTCCAGCATTATTTTTAAGAAGAATTGTCGCACCTGTTGTGAACTCTCCACTTTCTTCATTAGGAAGAACTTCAATAGATCCACTAGCAGTTGTTACGTAATCTTCTATTGATTCACCACCAATTGTGTCAATGCCGTAAACACAACCAGCGTAATCTGTTGTACATAAATCTTTTCTAATTGTTGTTCCGTATTCTTCGCCTGTTGCAGTAAGAATCAATTCCGGTTCTGCTACTGCACCAGCTAAGTTAATCGTTGCTGTGGCTGCTGTAATGTCGCAATTATTTACGGTTTCTGCTAAAGAGTCAACTGTAGCGTTGCCGCTTGAATTCTTGCCGACATAAAGTGAGCCTGACGGATTCGCAGTTGTCTTTACTGAAGCGCTTACGCACTCAAGAACGACAGTACCCGATGCGCCGTCATTAGCAGTAACTGTAAAAGTCATAACTGTTTCGTTAGAATACTTTTTAATTGCATTGCCCCAGTCCGCTACTAAAACGAGCGCTCTGACAGCATAATCATCCGGTGAAAGCTTAGCGCCTTCATAGATTTTGTCAATTGAAAGAGAATTCTCATTTACGACTGATGCGTCAGCTACTGTTGTTTCGCCGGCACTTACAGTTACTTGTGTTTTGTCAAAGAAAACAGGAATTGAGATAGCACTTGCGTAGAAGTTAGTTGTTAACTTAACGGTAACAGTTGCGCTTTCGCCTGCTTCAAGAGTTGTTTTGTCTGCCGTAACGCTGATTGAATAAGCATCTGAGTCAGCAGCAAAAGCAATTGTTGCAACGGAAAGAGCCATTACCAAAGCAAGTACAACACCAATTATTTTCTTGATGTTAGACATCTTTTTCTCCTCCTATTAAATTTTCATTTCCTTAAATATTAAACCAACGGCAAACCCATTAATACCGTCCACCTAATTATTAAAGACGTTGGTAAAACGCTTTAATCTGCTCTTTGTACACAGCGTAACGCCAACTGCCGAAATTTGCTTTCAGACGGCAACCGAACGCCTTACTGAGAAGGAATACAAAGATGAATAGGTTAGCATTTCTTGCACTTTAAATACGTACAAACGGCTGCACCGCACCGCCGGGATTTACAAGTCTAACTTCTGGGCTTCCGCAATGATACAATTGCGGTCAAATTTTGCAACTTTATATATATTCACTGAGGCTTTCAAACTCAGGAATATGCAATTAATGCAGATTCATCTGCATTTTCAAAGTATACACCCGACAAGTCAATTTGTCAACTGTATTTCTGAAAATATTTTAAACAAAATATTCCCAATCGGCACAGGGTAAGCTTTCCTTACCCCATGCCTTAAATTTTAAATGGAAATTAACCGATTATTTCTGGCTGATTGTGCTTGCGCACTTAACGCTTGACTTAATTGCAGCGTAGTCATCAGCATTTACAATACCGTTGTGGTCAATATCAGCAGCGTCATCATAAACGTCGCCCATATAGTAAGCGGTATGGTTAGCTACGTCAACCTCGATAGCGTCGAATGCGTCAACCGCACCGTCACCGTTTACGTCACCGTAAATAACAACGAAGTAAGTAGCAAGGAGTGTGTCGCCGCTCTTAAGCTCAACACGAGCGCCTGTACCGTAGTTGCCTGACTTAGAAGCCTGAACAACAGGTGTTGCAGAGCCTACTACGTTAAGCTTACCAAGAAGAGCTGCCTCTGTGGGAAGTGAGTTCGGAACGATACCCTGAATGTAGCGGATTGACTGCTGAACATCTGTAACATCGTTATTTGACTCAATTCTTGCTGTGCATTCGAAGTTTTCGATAGCTGCGCGAAGCTTGTCGGCAGCAGCGTCAACTGCTCTCTTGTTCTTTGCTGTGTCAGTTCTGTCATACTCTGTGAAGGTAATAGCTGAGCGGTCATAGAGAATGCCGTCGCGCTGTTTGCCGTCAACAGATACATCATACTTAACGCCGAGAGCTGATACAAGCTGACCGAATGCGTTTGCATAAGCAACGGTGTTCTTAACTGTGTAAAGTGTACCGTAGTTATTGATGATTGCGTTTGCATGCTCAATAAGCGGAACAAGCTCTTCATTCATATAGCCTGATTCCTTCATTGAGTGCTTTTCAAGCTTGTTCTGAGCAACCATAAGCTCATACTTAGCGTCGAAAATCAATGACTCTTTACCTGAAGACTGAGCAGCCTTTGCATTAGCAAGAGCCTCTGTGTAGCGTGCCCATGAATCTGCCGAGTAGTCAGCTGAGTTGTAGTTCTGAGCTTCTGCATAAGCAATTTCATTGTCAAGGAAGTATGTGCTGATTGTCTTAGTATTAGCTACCATAAAGTTGTAGTAATACTGAAGCTTTGAAACCTGGTCCTGAACATTAAGCGGTGAATACTCAGCCGGCTTAAATTCAGCAACAGCCTTATTGTAGTTTGCCATTTCCTGCGCTCTGTCAGGATCTGATGTTTCAACAACTGTTGCGTTGATACCTGCTTTTACGTTAGCATTTGCCTGTGCGCCGATAATAGCGTCAACAAGTGCGTCGCCGCCAACACCGTTCTTAATATACTTTTCAGGTGCAGCAGGAGCTTTTGTAGAGTTTATCATATTACGGGCAGTTGTTCTCTCTGCTTCATACTTGAAGTACTCGAAGAGCTTATAATCCTGGAAGTTAATATCTCTGTCAGGATTTGTTTCGAGTTCAGCAAGCTTAGCTTCAATCTTTGAAATCTGACCCATAGATGATGACGATGATGAGAACTGCTTGAGAGCCTCAATTGCATTTTCAAGTCTTGTTGTAACCTTTTCAATGTTTGCTACTGAGTAAAGGTCTTTGAAGGTGTCATATCTAACAGGACCGTTAACAAGGAAGTTAGCGTCATAAAGAGCTGCTAAATATTCAGTCCATGCGCTCTGAGCTTCAGCAGATGTAAGTGTATAATCCTTTGAGAAAGAAGCGCTGTTACAAAGCTTTGTAAGCTCTTCAACATTGTAGTAATAAACTTTATAAGAAACATTAAGAGTAGCGTGGTTATTATCATAACCCTGTGCGCCGAAGTCGCCGTTAATGAATGTAACGTCGTAGCTTACGTTGTACTCTTCACCTGTAACAGGAGTAAACTTGTCATCAACAAATCTTGCAACCTGAGCAGGCCAAATCTTATCATTGTAATTGTCGTCCTTAGAAGCGCTTGTTGCCATCCAGCCGATTTGCTCAGCCTTAAGCGCCTCATTCTCACTTGCGCCGTGAACAACGCTTGTGTCAAAGCCGAAAATTGGGTTGTTGTTAGCTGCGGGAGTAAGAGTGTAAACCCAAGTTGATTTTTTAACTAAGTTCTCAATGTTAACTTCGTGAGTTCTTACATTATCAAGGCTGTTAACAATGTGAATTGTCGGATAGCTCCAGTTTTTAACCTTTGCAGCGTATTTCTTATTAATAACGCTGCCTGTGTCTTTACCGCTTGCAGTTGTTTCACCGCTGCCGGGAGCTTCAACCTTGTCTGTAGAAGAAACGAGCTTGTAAACAGCCGCTTTCTGCTCGCCGCCAACAGCATTGCCGTCTTTACCTATGAACTCATAAGTAACAATAATGTCTGTTAATTTATCAGTTGTATAGGGGATTGTAATATCAACGGTTGTGCTTTCATACGGACCAACATTAATCGGAGCGTCTGCGTTGATTGTTTTGTTTAATGTAATTGAATCTGTTGATGAAGTTATATCTTTAATTCTGATGTCATAAGCAAAGTCAATCTTTGAAGAATTTCTGTGCTTAAGAAGCATACCTGAGCTGTTGTTGGTGATTGACAATGTTGTTGTAACACTGCTGCCACCGTTTGTGAACAGGTAATTGTAAGAGTTTGTCGCTGTTGTTGTGTTTGTAGTTGTCAAGATAGGATCAGCATACTTCTGAGGATCTGTTGTCCAACCTACAAAGAAGTTGAGGATAGGCATAACAGGGTCAAACAGATTGTATGTGTTAGAAGCTTCATAAAGCCTGCCTACAAGGTTAACTACTACTGTCTTCAGGTTGTTATGGTTAACAAGTGTTTCAACTGAGTTAATTGACGCTGTGTTAATAAGGTTAGTGCCGCCGCAAACTTTATGTACAATCTTGTTAAGCATATTAACAATTATCTGTACAAGTGTGTCGGCAATGTTATTCTTAATCAATACGCTCTCTGTCGGCTGTTTAAGCATCTTAAGAAGAGCTGAAAGGTCAAGATTAACTATTGAATCAACAAGACCGTCTTTAAGAACCTTTTCTGTCCATGTGCCTGAACCGTAGTCAGTTCCGGCAAGACCTTCCGTATTGATAACATTTTCAAGAGCCGGAAGGAATGTAAGAATAACTGTATCAATCTTGTTGAAAGGATTCTGATATGAAGCAAGAGCAACTGTATCATTAACCTCTACAAGTCTTTCGAAATGCCATGCCCATTCAACTTCATTTGTAAGAGCCCAGTCAACAATCCAGTCAACTGCTACAAGCCAAGAAGCCTGGCCGTCTTTTGCTTTATAAGCATTTGCGCTGAATGTGAATGCATCGCCTGCTGATGTTGTGTTCTTAACCTTGCTGTCAATAGCAGGAAGAGCGCCGAGGTTAGCCATTACTGAATAGTAACCGAGGTCGCTGTCTTCGCCGACGTCAGCAATGTTACGAAGGTAATACATACCAAGGTTAACACCCATATAAAGTGTGATGTCAAGCCATTCGTCTGCTGTGTGAGTAGCAAGCTTTCTTGTGGGAGTGCCTGCTTTGCCGTAGTTAGCATAAATCATAGCGTCGAAGTTGTATGTGGGCATAAGCTGTGTGCAAAGCTCACGAACAACGATAGCAGCTATTGCTGTAAGCGGCTGATTGATAATGTCGTCAGAGAATTTAATCTGCGGCATAATGAGCTTAACAAGCTCGCAAACAAGACCATTAACTGCCTGTGCCTTTGTGCCGTTCATCATCGGCTCATAGAACTGTGCTTCCTTGTAGTAGTCGCCGAGAATTTCTTCGGGTGAAATGTTGAAGAAGTTTCTTGCGCAAACCATAAGGTTGTCAATAAGCTTGCTGTTGTCGCCTGTTGCCCAGTTAAATACTTCTGAACGGTTATAGGTTGTTCCCTTAACTGTCCAAGAAGGAAGAATTACTGTTTCAATTGCCTTCTTAACAATATTATTAAGATTGTCAAGTGCTAAAGAAGCGCCTGCTGTTGCAGGAATGAATTCGTTAAGGAAATCGTCTGCAATGTTCCAATCCCAATTGAACATATAGTAATATGTTGAAAGGTCTTTCGGAAGCTCGCCTCTGTAATAATCGTCCTGGAATCTGTAATAGGGAACGCCGTCAATTACTTTGTAATCTGAATATTCCCAAGTGTAATATTCCTGAGCCTTTGTGAAGAAGTCACCGCCGTTTACACCTGCGATAGCAGCTGTAAGCTCTGTGCTGTTCTTCTTGCCGATATACTCGAAATTAACACCGAATGCCTTTGCAAGAACCTGCTTAACAGAACCGTTGAGAACTGTGGGAGCCATTTCTGCAAAGAGATATGGTATGAATTTGTAAACAAGTCCGAGAACGCTGTCTTCACCGTTGATGTTAATGGAAAGCTTGCCGTCTTCAATAGCTTTCTTAACTGTGGGAAGCCAGTAGCCTGACTGGATATTACCGTTTTCGTCTGTCTTACCATCAGCCTTGTACCATTTAAGAGTCTGGTCGCCGCTGTAGTCTTTGGGAGCTCTGTAAACATATGTTGTGCAGTCTTCAGAATCAACTTCTTTATCTTTTGTATATGTTACAGTTTCTTTGTAGCCTGCTTTCGGAGTTCCCAAAATGCCTTCATAATTGTAATCATACTGAGTGATTTTTTCCTTGCTTGCGCTTACAACGAAATATCTTGATGTGCCGTCTGCCTCTGTGGGAAGAGCGGTTGTATAACCAAGAGAGTTGCCTGCTTCATCAACTCTGTATGAAGTCCAGGTCATCGGCTTTGTGAAAAGACCGTTAACAAATTTCTGAGCAACATCTAAAAGGTTTGAATCTTTGTTGCTGAGTATATCTCTCTGTGCCTGGTTGTCATCCTGTCTTGCCATCATCGGAAAAGCAATAGATTTAATTGCACCGGGAAGATTTGTAACAAGCTTGTTAATTGAGCTTAAGTCAAGACCTTTTATGAAGTTTGCAACAAGTCCTAAGTCAATACCGCTTGTAAGTACTGACTCTACAAGTGAAGTATTGTCTTTGAGAACCTTTAAAATTTCATTAAGAATCTTGAGCTGAGCTGTGTTGTCACGAGTCATACCCGATGTCCAGTTATTGAAGTTTGCTTTTTCAAGTACGCCAAGGTTAACGATTGCTGCAGCAAATTTCCATGTTGAGCCTGTCATCGTCTTTTTGAATGAATCCAATGAGCCGCACAAGCTGTCAACTGACCTTAAGTCAATTGTAATTGTCAAGCCCATTGTGTCAACAACAGTACCCATGTTAATGTTTGCCTTGCCAAGAGTAATGTCAAGGAAATCCAATAACATTGAAATTCTTTCTTCTGTGCTGAGTCTTGTAACAGTACCGTACGGGCTGTAAGCGTCAAGTGCTGTAAGATTGTCAGCAGTCTTATAAGACGTTCTTGCCGCCGAAGCCATCATGGTCATACATGAAAGAGCCATAACAAATGCTAAGATAACACTTAACAGTTTTGTCATTTTTTTCATATTTTTCCCTCCTGTAAAATTTTACAATATAAAATTTTAATTTCCCGCTTTATTTACGCAGCTGCGGAATACTGCTCTTGAGAAATACCGCCGACTCTCTGACCATTTACCGATTCATATAGAATATAGTATATCATATTCAGTATTAAATCAGCAGAACGGCTTGTTTTTCTCTTGAGAATCCCGGATTGTTCCCGTCATAATTAAATTCTTAATAATATGAGGAAACATACACACCCGAGTGTTTGAACCACTCGGACACGCTGCAAAAACCAACTTTCGAAAAGCTGATTTCTGCCGATAGGGGCTACTTCCCCCCTAATCCACCATCCTTATGGTTGTATCCATAATACATTTTTTTTAAAGAAAATTCAAGACCTTTATAGTTTTTCTACAAATATATCAAAAAAACTGCTCTGTTTTGTGCAAAAGAGCAAGTGATTTTTACAACAATTTTGCAAAAATATGAACAAATTGTGAACGGCATAATATAGTGCGTCAAATCTGACAAATTTGTCTTTACAAATTAAGGAAATTAAGTTATTTTGCACTAAAAAAGTTAATATTTTCGCGTTTACAACATTTTGTGGTTTATACGTTTTTTACTACTATATGTATAAAATAACCAAAAATAATAAATGGAGCTTTAAGTTAAAAAACAAACTTAAAACTCCATTATCTTTTTATTTTGTTTTCGGTCCTTGCGTTTTTACAGCGCCTTGGCTTTGTTTATATTATTCCTTCACAGGCTCTTTAAACGTAATGTTGCTTTTTGCCCATTCAGTAAAATTAAATGAACTGTCATAGCCTACGCCGTCCTCGCAAGCATAATTCATTTGATAAATATCTCCGTCGGGAGTCACAAAATAAAAGTTTGCTGCATAATGGACAACCTCACCTTTGTCATTGTAAACGGTATATGAGATAAAATGCCCCTTATAATCATTGTAATTTACATCTTCAGACTTATATTCCGCAGAAGCAAAACCATTTTTTTTCATTTCTTCCGAACCGCTGTTAATTGAATTGATAATAGAACGGTTGCTTAAAAGAATTTGGTCAACATATGCTTCAAATGAATTTCCGTCTGTTTCCGCGGCTGAATAGATTGCTTTAATATAACATTTTGAATCCGTGTCTTTTTTATAAATCACACCGTCATTGCTTCCGTACCATCCATCCGGAATTTTTATTTTAAAATTCTCCGCAACTAAAACATTGTTAGGGAAAATAAAACCCGTAGGAGGCTGTATATAATTTATGTTCGGCTCGCCGTCTTTTGACGTTTCCTTTTCACCGTTTGCATTTGTTGCATAAACTGCTATTGCACCGTCTTCATTTGTAACAAACTCGTTATTTTCATCTGTTACAACAGGACGTTCTTTGCCTTTAATTTCATAAGTATACAGCTTCTTCTTTCCGCATGCGGAAAAAACCGATACCATAAGAATTACTGCGCAAAAAACTGATATTATTTTTTTATTCATAAAAATTCCTCCGTGAATTTTTGATATATGAATTGCGGTTTTGTTAAAGCAACGCCGAACAATGCTTTTATTTAAAATTACGCTTCAACCTTTGTCAGCTCTCTGTTGCTGTTGGGAACAACGCCGATCCATGTCTGACCCTTATTAATTGTAAGCTCTTTGCCGTCCTGACCGTAGAATTTGAGGGGAGAGGACATATCTCCCTTTTTCCATGTAATCTTTTCGCCGTAGCCGTTTGTAATGTAAAGCGCCTCTCCGCTTGTAAGGTCCCATTCGCGAAGCTTCAGGTCATCCTTAATGCTTGTCTGATAACCGCTGACGTTTGTATACATAACAATAACGTTTCTGACCGCCATCTGCTCCTTCGTATTGCCGTCCAGCATCGGAGAAGTGTTCATAAAGTTCTTGTAAAGACCCGTTGCGCTGTCATATTTAAATGTGTGCTTATAGCCCGAAGAAAATGTAACGGTTATAGACGAACATTCGCCTGCCGAAGCGCTTGCATAAGGCGTTCTCTCTCCGTTTGTAATAACAGTGAAGGGAGCCCAGTTTGATTTTGTCTGCTCTGTTTTAATGCCTCTTTTTTCTATTGCCGCCGCAATGTACGAACCGTTAGTATAACCGCAATGCTCCGTTGCCTTACTGTGAGTCGGGTCTTTAAAGAAATAATAGCCTTTATTTGACTCATTTCCGTTTGTACCAAGAGTTTTACCGTCAACATCCAAATAGCCTTTGCCGGCAAGTGTCTTAAGAAGGCTGTATGCAGGTCTGCTGCCGCCCCAGTGGGTAAATACCGCATTCATTCCGTAAGCAATTTCAACGTAGTCGTGACGGGCGCTTCTTACAGGACCTACCTTAGGAATCTTCGTAACATCGGCATAAATCCACATCATTCTTGTAATTCCGCCTTCAACAACGCCTTCAAGAACAATGTCAGGTGTTGAAAGACCCCACTGCGGACGCGCAGAAGGTGAATTTTCAATCATAATGGCAATGGGTCTGTCACCCGTTGCACCCTCTGAAAGCTCTAAGCCTGTAAGAGGGTTAATATTTGCAGGATATGCCTGCGCAGGCGCGTCGGTTGACTGAGATGATGTATCATCCGTTTTACTGTATTCCTTTTTTTTACAGCTTGCAAATGAAAGAACAATAAATGTCATTGCCAGCATTAAGCTGATAAATTTAAAAAGTTTGCGTTTCATAATGTTAAATTACCTCTTGCTTTGGTGAAATTCAGAATTATCTGTGTAATTATTTTTCGATTTTAGCTTTTCCGCCCATATACATTCTTAAAGGCTCGGGAATATTAATGCTTCCGTCCTCATTAAGATTGTTTTCAAGGAACGCTATGAGCATTCTCGGGGGAGCTACAACGGTATTATTAAGCGTATGAGCAAAATAGTTGCCGTCCTTGCCCTTTATTCTTATTCCAAGCCTTCTTGCCTGAGCGTCGCCGAGGTTTGAGCATGAGCCAACCTCAAAATATTTCTTCTGACGGGGACTCCACGCCTCAACGTCGCAGCTCTTAACCTTTAAGTCAGCCAAATCGCCCGAGCAGCATTCAAGAGTTCTTACGGGAATGTCAAGCGAACGGAAGAAATCAACAGAATTCTGCCAAAGCTTATCGTACCAAGCCATACTGTCTTCGGGTTTGCAAACAACAATCATTTCCTGCTTTTCAAACTGGTGAATTCTGTAAACTCCGCGCTCCTCAATTCCGTGCGCGCCGACTTCTTTGCGGAAGCAGGGGGAATAGCTTGTAAGAGTTTTTGGCAATTCCTCTTCGGGAATAATTGTATCAATAAACTTACCAATCATTGAATGTTCGGATGTACCGATAAGATATAAATCCTCGCCCTCAATTTTATACATCATATTTTCCATTTCGGCAAAGCTCATAACGCCTGTTACAACCTCGCTTCTTATCATAAACGGAGGAATATAATAGGTAAAGCCGCGGTCAATCATAAAATCCCTTGCGTATGAAAGAATTGCGGAATGAAGCCTTGCAATATCTCCGCTGAGGTAATAAAAGCCGTTGCCGCTTGTCTTTCTTGCGGAGTCAAGGTCAATGCCGTTAAGGCTTTCCATAATGTCTACGTGATAGGGGACTTCGTATTCGGGAACTGTCGGCTCGCCGAATTTTTCAATTTCAACATTTTCGCTGTCATCCTTGCCTATCGGAACGCTGTCGTCAATAATATTCGGGATAACAAGCATTATCTTGCGAACCTCAGTTTCAAGCTCGCTCTCCTTTACCTCAAGCGCCTCAAGCTCTGCGTTTATGTCCTTAACCTGCTGCTTTGCATTTTCAGCGTCGTCCTTCTGACCCTTTGCCATAAACATACCGATTTGCTTTGAGATTGAGTTTCTCTGACCGCGAAGCTCGTCCGCGCGGTTCTTTGCGTCACGGTATTCCTTATCAAGCTCAATAACCTTGTCAACAAGCTCAAGCTTTTCAAACTGAAATTTCTTTTTGATATTTTCCTTGACAATGTCAGGATTGCTTCTCAAAAATTTAATATCAAGCATTTTTTTATTCTCCTTATTTATCAAAATCCTTCGCAAGCTGAGTTAAGTCTTCTTTGCCGAAAAATTCAAACTCCAAAGTACCTTTACCGCCTTTTGAAAGATATATTTTTACATTTCTGCCGAGAGCCTGTGTAAGCGCAAGCTCAACCTCGTCATAAAATTTATCACGCTTCTTTTCGCGCTTTTGAGGCTTAGCTGTTTTGCCCGCCAAAGCCGTCTTTACTGTTTTTTCAACCTCTCGCACGGTAAGATTATTGTCGATTACCGCATTGGCAATTCTCAGCATTTCGCCCTCATCGGAAAGTGAAATGAGCGCTCTTGCGTGACCTGCGGTTATTTTACCTTCCGCAACCATTGAAAGAATATTTTCGGGAAGCTTTAAAAGCCTTAAAGTATTTGTAACTGCGGTTCTCGATTTACCCACTCTGTCTGCCGCCGCATCCTGAGTCATTCCGAACTCTTCAATAAGCGAACGAAGACCCTCTGCCTCTTCAACAGGGTTTAAGTCTTCACGCTGTAAATTCTCAATAAGAGCAAATACTGCGGCATCCTCGTCGCTCATTTCACGGATAACAACGGGGATTTCCGTAAGCCCTGCCATTCTTGCCGCGCGCCATCTTCGCTCGCCCGCAACGATTTGGTATGCGCTTTCCGCAACCGGTCTTACAAGAATCGGCTGAATAACACCGTTCTTTTCAATGCTTTTTGAAAGCTCTGAAAGAGCCTTTTCGTCAAATTCCTTTCGTGGCTGTTCACGGTTCGGCTCAACCTCATTAACCGAGAGTGTCAATATGGATTTTTCGCTCTCAATAGGGGAGTTATCCTGAAAAAGAGCGTCAAGCCCCGTTCCCAGACCGCCTTTTTTTGCCATATCCGTTTCTCCTTACTGCTGTGACAAAAATTCTTCTGCAAATTCCTTATAAGCCAAAGAACCCTTTGAATTTCTGTCATAATATATAATCGGCTCGCCAAAGGACGGCGCCTCCGAAAGCCGTACATTTCGCGGGATTGTTGTTTTATAAACCTTGTTGGGAAAATAACGCTTTATCTCCGTAACAACCTGCTGCGTAAGATTAAGCCTGCCGTCATACATTGTCTGCAAAACGCCCTCAAGCTCTATGTACGGGTTATACAGCCTCTTAACCTGACGCACTGTCGCCATTAACTGAGCAAGCCCTTCAAGCGCATAAAACTCGCACTGAACAGGAACTAAAAACGAATCAGACGCCGTAAGCGCATTTATTGTAATAAGTCCCAAGGAGGGTGGGCAGTCAAAAAAAATATAATCGTACTTGTCCCACACCTTTGCAACAGCGGTTTTTAGCCTTGCCTCTCTGCTTTGAAGCTCAATAAGCTCAACCTCTGCGCCTGCAAGATTTAAATCAGCCGGCAAAATATCTACATTTTTAAAATTTGTTTTAATAATCACAGCTTCAGGGTCAGCTCCGTCAATCATAACATTGTAAGATGACGCGGTGATTTTTCTTTTATTTATTCCGTAACCGCTCGTTGAATTTCCCTGCGGGTCAATGTCGGCAAGCAAAACCTTATAGCCCTTATCGCCGATACAGGCGGCCAATGACACAGCCGTTGTTGTTTTTCCTACGCCGCCTTTTTGGTTAATAATTGAAACTACCTTTGCCAAAATTCACCCTCCGAACCTTAGGTTTAATGCTTTTCTTACCGATAATGAATTAAGTATATCATATTATTTCACAAAATTAAAGAGAAAATATTAAAATTTACAGTTTATCTTCATTTTTTAATGTTTCACGTGAAACATTTTAATATTTTCTCGCAGTCTGTATAAATATAATCCTCTTAAACAGCAAAAGACCCCTCATAATGAGGAGCCTTTCGCTGTGGATGTGGGGTGTGAAAGAGAAGGATATGGGTGGCTTTCGCCACTTTATATAAAAACGCAGCTTATCGGGGGATAATAATGCGTTTTTAACAGAATTGTAAGGCAAAAAGCCTTATGTTGCAATTCCTACAGGCTTGTCGTCAAGCTTTGGAATTCTTACAATATATTCAACATATTCGTCGGTTTCGGTCTTTACGGAATCTGCGTCGATTCCCGCACGGCGAATTGTGTCAACGGCGCTGTTAAGGGTATTTATAAAAATTCGTATGTCCTTAAAGCCCTGAAGCATCTGTTTTTTAGGAGCTGTATTTTTTCTGAGCATCTGCTCAATAAGCGCCTCGCTCTCATTTACCGTTAAATGTCTGTCTATTATAATTGCAAGCGCCCTTGCGCGTTGATTTTCATCATTTATTGCGAGTAATGCTCTGGCGTGGCGTTCAGTAAGTCCTGCGCGGCTGATTTTAAATCTCATTTCATCGCTTAGCTTTAAAAGACGGAGTTTATTTGATACCGTTGACTGAGCCTTTCCCAGCTTTTTGCATAATTCTTCCTGACTTAAATGATAATCGCTTACAAGACAGGCAAGCGCCTCTGCCTCTTCAAAATAATTAAGGTCCTGTCTTTGAAGATTTTCAAGTACAGCAAATACGGCTGAATCCGTTTCTGAAATTTCAGTTACAATACAGGGAACCGTTGTAAGCCCTATAAGCCTTGCCGCGCGAAGTCTTCTTTCGCCTGCAACAAGCTCAAACTGCTCATTTTCATTCTGCCGAACAATCAGAGGCTGAATTATTCCGTTTGCGCGAATGCTTTGGGCAAGTCCTTCAAGCTCGTCAAAATCAAAACGCTTTCTCGGCTGATTGGGATTCGGCAAAATTTTATTTTGAGGGATATGTACTATTTTATCTTCAGGTCTGATTTTATTTATTTTTCTCACAATGAAAACCTCCGCAGTGCTTGTCCTTTCTTGACTTAATAATAACACTGCGAAGGCTTGTTGTAAAGAAAATTCAATTGTCAAAAACCCTTATTTTTCAAAGGATTTCGAGTTTATTTCAAAGGTTTTTTAGCGATTTGTGCCGTTTTTCTCGGATACTTTGTCAAAGTTTGCGATTTCTTTTTAACAACAATTATTCTGCGCGGAACATTTTCGACAAGAGAGAACAAATTATCACTCTCGGTTTCTCCGCCCAAAATTCTTATGGCGCTGTTTGCCGCCTGAACTTCTTCAGCAATATCCGCCGATTTCATTGAAATAAATTTTCCGCCTGTTTTTACAAATGGCAGACAATATTCCGACAGAACGGGGAGAGCCGCAACTGCTCTTGCCGTTGCAAAGTCAAATTTTTCACGGTATTTCGGTAAAACTGCGGCTTCCTCCGCGCGCATATGCACGGTTTCTCCCGTCATTTCCGTTTCATTCAAAACCGATTCAATAAAACCGAGTTTTTTCTTTGTGCTGTCAAGGAATGTAACATTAACGTCAGGTCTGAATAGTTTTATTACAAGACCCGGAAAGCCTGCGCCCGTGCCAACGTCAATAAGGGTTGAATTATCGGGAATATCTGCAAAGCCGAAAATCGAAAGGCAGTCGGCAAAATGCTTTACCGTTACGCCTTCCACATCCGTAATAGCAGTAAGATTAAAGCTTTTATTTGTTTCTACAAGCATTTCGGCATATTTGTCAAGACGAAAAAATGCATCATCTGAAACTTCCAGACCGAATTTTTCAATTGTTATGTTCAAAAGTTCTCTGTCAAGCATATTTTCTCCTTAAAATGAGAATAGTATATAATTTCAGGATTAAGCTTTAAAACCTTTTCCCAGTCATTTTTTAATTTATCGTTACTTCCGTAAGCACTGAGATACTCCTCCGGCTCTAAATCACCGACAAAGCAAATGCCGTTGTCTAAAAACAATGCGACACTGTCATCGCTGTGACTGGGAACAGAAATGATTTCACCCTCAATTCCCATACTTTCAAGAAGCTTTCGGCTGTCCGCAGTACTTATAACCGTTGCGGTGTCAGTATTTATCGGCTCATAATTCAACCGCTTATCTCTTTTAAAAATGCCGTCTGAAAAATGGATAAAAGGCACTTGCGTATCAAGCAAAAGAAGCTTGACACCCATTTTAGTAAGTTCACTTATCAAGCCTATATGGTCTGGGTGGTAATGAGTCGCCAAAACATAAGAAATATCGCTGATTTTAATGTTATATTCCTTAATCGCTCTGTAAAACAAAGGCAATGTACCTGCCATATCAGTGTCAATAAGCAGTCCGCCGCTCCCGCCCTTAATAAAGAACGTATTTGTATTTCCGTATCTTAATTTAAATATAAAATCAGTCTGCATTTTATTTTCTGCTTAAATAAACTATCAGCACTGAAATATCCGACGGGGAAACACCCGAAATTCTCGATGCCTGACCGACACTTTCCGGCCTTACCTTTTTAAGCTTTTCACGTGCTTCAAGACGCAGGGAATATACGTCGTCATAATCAATATCGGCAGGGATTTTCTTAACCTCTAAGCGACGCATTTCTTCAACCTTTGAATTCTGACGTTTAATGTAACCCTCATATTTAAGCTCTATCTCTACCTGCTCTGCAACATCGCGGGGGAGAGCGGGTCTTGTTTTATCAAAAGGAGCTAATACAGCGTAATCAAGCTGAGGTCTTTTTATAAGCTCGGAAAGTCTTATTCCCGTATTCATAGGCGCTGTTTCACGTGAAACAAGGATTTTATTAAGCTCCTCGCTCGGCGCAATTGTAACAGACTCGCATCTTTCCTTTTCTTCGGCAATTAAGCGAAGTTTTTCAAGGAGTTTTCTGTAGCGTTTCTCTGAAACAAGTCCGGCTTCATAACCGTACGGCATTAAACGGATATCCGCATTGTCCTGACGCAGCAACAGTCTGTACTCACTTCTCGACGTCATCATTCTGTAGGGGTCCGAACAGCCCTTTGTTACTAAATCATCAATAAGTGTGCCGATGTATGAGCTTGCTCTGTCAAGCAAAAGCGGCTCTTTATTCTGAACGAATTTTGCGGCGTTAATGCCTGCAATAAGTCCCTGCGCCGCCGCCTCCTCATATCCCGACGAGCCGTTAAACTGACCTGCGCCGAAAAGCCCGTCAATGCCTGTAAATTCAAGGGAAGATTTAAGCGATAACGGGTCAACGCAGTCATATTCTATGGCGTAAGCCGTTCTCATAACCTCAACATTTTCGAGTCCCTTAATGCTTCTCAAAAATTTAAGCTGAACGTCTTCGGGAAGTGATGACGACATTCCCTGCAAATAAAGCTCTTCCGTATCCTCACCGCAAGGCTCAATGAAAAGCTGATGTCTTTCTTTTTCTGAAAAACGGACTATTTTATCCTCAATGCTGGGACAATACCTCGGTCCTACGCCCTCAATTTTACCTGAATAAAGAGGGGAACGGTGAATATTTTCAAGAATAATTCTCTTTGTTTCCTCATTAGTATATGTAATATGGCAAACCGAGCTGTTATTAAGGTCTTTTTCGTCTGTGTCAAATGAAAACGGAACGGGATTTTCGTCGCCGTGCTGAACCTCTAACTCGGAAAAATCAACACTGCGTCTGTTAACTCTTGACGGAGTACCCGTTTTAAACCGCCTTAACGGAATATTCATCTTTTTGAGAGCATCAGACAAACGGTTAGCGGGAAACATTCCGTCAGGACCGCTTTCATAGGAAACATCGCCTATGTAAACTCTGCCGCCGAGAAATGTGCCTGTTGCAAGTACAACCGCCTTTGCGGAATAAACCGCCTCAAGCTGAGTTGTAAGATAAAACAGTCCGTCATCTTTTTTTTCAAGATTAACAATTTCAGCCTGCTTTAAATCAAGATTTTCCTGCTTTTCGAGAGTGTGCTTCATATATTTTGAATACTCCCGGCGGTCAATCTGCGCCCTGAGCGAATGAACGGCAGGACCTTTGCCTAAATTCAACATTCTTATCTGTATGGAATTTTTGTCAGCCGCTCTGCCCATTTCACCGCCGAGCGCATCGATTTCACGGACAAGATGTCCCTTTGAAGTGCCGCCGATTGATGGGTTACAGGGCATATTTCCCACCCAGTCTAAATTCACGGTAAAGCAAACCGTCTGAGCGCCCAGCCTTGCAGCAGCCAATGACGCCTCAATACCGGCATGACCTGCGCCGATAACGGCAATATCATATTGTTTTGCAAAGTATTCCATAATTAAAACCTACAATAATATATGTTACAAAAAACGGCGGATTTACCGCCGTTACAATTTTTGTATTACGGAACAGATAAATCCGTTCCCTACATTTTTTTATTCGCCTTTGTTTTCATCGTCAGCCGTTGCTTTAAAATCAATCGGTCCGTAAAGAAAACCGTCCATATCGCTCTTAGGCGCTCTGTCGGGAGAAATCTCAGGCTTATAAGCTTCACGTCTTTCTCTTCTTCCGCCTCTGTCTCGATTATAACCGTTTCTTCTTCCGCTGTTTCTTCCGCCGTCAATGGGCGCAATAACAACTCTTCTGTCAAGGTCTGAACCGATTGAATGTGAGGTTGCACCCTCAATATCCTGAACCGCAGTGTGAATAACGCGTCTTTCGTATGGATTCATAGGCTCAAGAGAAATACTTCTGCCCTGTCTTACCGCGCGAAGCGCTGTTTTATGAGCAAGAGATTTAAGAGTTTCTTCTCTTTTTGCTCTGTAATTACCAACGTTGATTGAAACTCTCTTATAGCTGTCTCTGCCTTTATTTGCAACCATTCTTGCAAGGTACTGCAAAGCGTCAAGCGTTTCACCGCGCTTGCCGATAATAATTCCGTAATCATCGCCGCATTCAATTTCAAAGTAAATTTCTTCCTCGTTTGACATTTCGGTAACTTCGCATTTTTCCATACCGAGAGCCAAAACCATAGATTTAATGTATTCAGCTGTTTCAGCATAGTTGTTTGTTTTTTCAAGAGGAAGCTCAGTTTTTTCGGGCTTTTCAACCTTCTCGGAAACAACTTCCTTCACCTGCTCCGTTTTAACAGGAGCTGCTTTTTTACTTTCAGGCTTTTTGTCCTGCTGAACCTTTTTCTGAGTCTTTTTAAACTCCGGTTTTTGCTTTTTTTCGTATTTAGGTTCTGCAACCTCTACGGAAATTTTAACCTTTGCAGGCGAGCCTCCGAAAAGTCCTAAAATTTTCTTTGTCGGGTTTTGAAGAACCTCAACGGTAAATTCGTCATATTCGCTTATTCCTAAGCTAACAAGCGCAGCGGCCTTTGCCTCTTCAACGGTAGCGCCTGTACCGATTTCTTCTTTAATCATAATAAATAATCGCCGTATGATACATTGTTTGCACAAAAAGCCGTCTAAAATGACCTTCCGCGCACGGTATCTTTCCTTTCCTCGTATTTTTCAGGCTGATTTTTCTTATTCCTTGCCGTTTTCA
The DNA here is from genome assembly GCA_947364045.1 of uncultured Clostridia bacterium. Lineage (GTDB taxonomy): Bacteria > Bacillota > Clostridia > Oscillospirales > Acutalibacteraceae > Fimenecus. The sequence goes on along the minus strand of CANARN010000026.1, from coordinate 4,738 downwards.
TTTAACGTTTCAGCAACGTTTTTTACTACTTTTTCTTTTGCTCGGTGATTTATTGCCTCGTCAACCATAAGACGCGCAAGCACCTTTTTCGGTGAATGAGTATGATTCAGTACAACCATCTGAATGAAAGACAGCACTGTTGACATAATGATGTAAACGCCAACTGATGCCGGGAACAAAAATGAGAACCAAATGCTCATTGCCGGTGACATAAATGTCATACAGCCCATTGACGGATTTTTTGCCATTTCGGGATTTGTCTTTCTTTGGCGGATATATGAATAAAGCGCCATTGCAAGCGATGCAACTCCCGTTAAAATCGGGATAAGCCAAAGTACGTTAAACACTTTAGCCTGAGGCGTCTGTTCAAGGTTCATTCCCAAAAACTTAAATTTGTTTGCAAAATCCGAAATCTTCTCAACATATTCAGTAGGAATACCCGTTAAATCAAGCTCATTAAAATGGCTGATAACGGTAAGCTCCATTCTGAAATCCTGCTTTTCATATGTGCCGAGATTTCCGAGATTTTTAGCCAATTCCGAAAGCTTTGTTATTACATCGGCCGGAATATGCAAAACATAAGACAAAAGCTTATAGTTTACGGCATAAACGCCCATCATAACGGGAAGAGTTATGAGCATCGGCAGGCATCCGCCCGTCATTGAGGAATAACCCTCTCTTGAGTAAAGCTCATTCATAGCTTCCTGCTGTTTTTTCTGGTCGTTTGCGTATTTTTCTTTTATACGTCTGATTTTAGGCTGAAGCCTTTGGCTTTTCGCCATACTTTTTTGTTGCTTAATCGAGGACGGGAGTAAAACCAATTTGACGGCTATCGTCATAAACAACAAGGATAAAATGTAGTTGTCCGTAAGATTATAGAAAAAACCTATTAAATAACCGAACGGAATTGAAAAAACTTCTCTGATAAATTCCATTTTGTCCTCCAATTAAATAGAAGCTCACTTTTTCTTTCTTTTTTTCGGAACAGGGTCATAACCCCCGGGGAAAAAAATGTTGCACCGCAAAAGCCTTTTAACCGTTAAAAATGTGCCGTAAAATGCGCCGAACCTCTCAATAGCTTCCAAAGCATACTGCGAACAGGTCGGAAAATAACGGCAGCGCGGTCCGAATAAAGGTGATATGCGGCGGCGGTAAAACCTTAATAAACGAATAAGAAAATCTTTCATAGGGAAACAACTCCCGCCTGACAGAATAAATCAAACATCGTTTTTTCAAGGTCGGTTGATTTAATGTATTTTGTTTTACCTCTTGCAACAAATACAAAATCAAAATTTCCGTTGATTTGCGGTTCAAGCTGTTTGTAAGCAGCGCGTATAACCCTTCGGCAGCGGTTTCGCTCAACTGCATTACCGATTTTTTTTGAAGTAGTAATTCCGACACGACAAATTCCCGCACGGTTTTTCATTACATACAAAACCAGTGCAGGTGCCTGAAATGATTTTCCTTTGCCGTAAGCTTTACGAAATTCAAAATTTTTTTTAAGAGTTACCGTCTGTTTCAAAATACAAACCTAAACCGACAAAATCAGTATGTCAGCTGCTTTCTGCCTTTAGCTCTTCTGCGGGCAAGTACCTTTCTGCCGTTTCTGTCTGACATTCTCTTACGGAAGCCGTGTTCCATCTTGCGATGACGCTTTTTGGGCTGATAAGTTCTTTTCATTACTGCTCCTCCGTTTCTGTTTAATAATCACTCTTAGGTAAAAACAAAAATTACCTGCGGACAGACATTATACAATATTTTGAGATAAAAAGTCAACTTATTTATAAAATTTAATTTTTCACAATATATTCCGATAAAAAACAAAACAGCATAAAGTTTTCAACAATATGTTGTATTTTATGTCAAAAACCTCAAAAAAATTTTTTTATTATTTTTATTTTTTTACAAAACTTATCAGCTTTTATTATATATAAATGTATAATATTTTATAATTTACTTATTGAAATACGCCTTAAATTGTGTTAAAATTAGTTTTATATAAATAGTGGTGTAATGTGCCGTTTTATGTAAAAACTCTTATTTGCCCTTTTTTTATTTAAAATAACGGCATTTCGTATTTTTCAGTAAAAATTAAGGATGTGACCTGATGAATTCATTTGAAGAAATGTGGGAAAAAATTTGCGACGAATTAAAAACAGAGCTTGACAATGAAGTTGCCTTTGAAATTTGGATAAAGCCTTTAAAATTGGTTTTTGTTGACGGTGAAAATGTTACATTTACCTGTCCGAAATGGAAAATTGAAATGATAAATAAAAAATACTGTCCAGTAATTTCAAAGCTTTGGTCGAAAAATCTCGGATTTGATATAAATATCTGTCTTATTGAAGAAACACAAAAGGAAGAGTCAAAAGAAAAAAGCTCCGACAGCTTTTCAAATGTTACTTCTCAGGAATATACCTTTGACAACTTTATTGTAGGCGGGTCAAACAATATGGCGTTTTCCGCTTCAAAAAGAGTTGCTAATACGCCCGGTCTTGTAGCGTTTAATCCCCTGTTTATTTACGGAAATTCAGGACTCGGCAAAACTCATCTTCTTAACGCTATAATTCAGAAGATGAAGGAAAACAACTCTAATGCGAATATTCTTTATACAACCAGCGAGGATTTTACAAATGAACTGATTATCTGTATAGATTCAAAAAATACAGACGCTTTTCATAATAAATACAGAAACTGTGACGCGCTTTTAATTGACGATATTCAGTTTATTGCAGGAAAAGAGCGGACAGAAGAGGAATTTTTTCATACATTTAATACCCTCGTTAAAGACGGAAAGCAAATTGTTTTAACATCAGACAAAAAGCCCAATGAAATTTCAAAAATTGAAGAAAGACTGAGAACAAGGTTTGAAAGCGGGCTTATCTGTGACATTCAGCCGCCGGATTTTGAAACAAGAGTTGCAATTGTTAAAAACAAAGCGGAATATTTTAATCTTGAAATGCCTTCTGACGTTAGCTTTTTTATAGCTGAAAACATAAAAAGCAATATACGCCAGCTCGGTTCGGCAGTAAAAGGAATTTACGCCTATTGCGATATTAACGGAATTAAAACTCCTACAATTGAAATTGCAAAAGAGGCTTTAAAGGACATTCTCATTACAAGCCTGCCCGTTTCGGTAATCAACGATAATATTATTGAAAAGGTAGCGGAAACCTTCGGAGTTACCGAAGAGCAGATTAAAAGCGAAAAAAGAGATTCAAATATTAATGAGGCAAGACAGGCGGCTATGTACGTAATTCACGAAATAACCGGTCAGTCCCAGCAGGCAATCGGCGCAATATTCGGCAGAAACCATTCAACAGTAAACAATTCCTTTAAAAATGTTCAGAAAAAAATAAATTCCGACATTAAATATAAAAACCTTATCGGAGATATTATAAAAAACGTTAACGGTTAATTTTAAACTTACTTTTCAACATTTTTCTGTTTTTCAACAAACAGGTTTTTAACAAGTTAATTTTTAACATACTTTTCTACAATCGCGTTAAAAAGTTTTCAAAGCTCTTTTATTTTAATTAAACATTGATAATAAAAGAAAAACAGAGGTTTTCGACAGTTTGTCCGCCTCTAATACTACTACTTAACATTATTTATTATTTAATTTCTAAATTCACTGTAAAGGGGATAAAAATATGAAATTTACATGCTCATCAAATGTACTTTCCGAAAGCTGCGCAAACGTTCAGCGCGCCACATCTTCAAAAAGCACAAATCTTCCGACAATAGAAGGCATTCTTATTAAAGCCGAAAACGACAGAATAATGCTTACAGGCTATGACCTTGAGGTAGGAATTATCACATCAGTTGAAGGAAGAGTAGAAAGCACGGGAAGCGTTATTTTAAATGCAAAAATTCTTTGCGACATTTTAAGAAACGTACCTGATGAAAATGTTTCAATTGAATGTGACGACCGTCTTATTTGTAAAATTAAGAGCGGCGACAGTGAATTTTCAATAATGGGATTTTCAGAAGCCGATTATCCTGAGCTTCCCACAGTGTCAGGCGGCTTTCCGATAGTAATTCAGGGCGAGCTTTTAAAGGATATGGTTAAAAAGACAATTTTTGCCGCCGCTGAAAACGATTCAAAGGTTATTCACACAGGCGTTCGCTTTGAGGTGTCTTCCGGAAATATCCGCCTTGTAGCAGTTGACGGCTACAAGCTTGCTATCAGAAATGAAAAAATTGATTATTCAGGTGAAGAAAAAACTTTTGTAGTTCCCAAGAAAACTCTTAATGAGGTAATAAAGCTTATAGGCGACGGCGTTGAATCTGTTTCAATGGTGGTAGCTCAGCGCCATATTCTTTTTGAATGCGGTAAATACGTTATTATTTCAAGACTTTTAGAGGGAGAATTTTTAAGCTACAAGAGCGCTATTCCCACAACTGCAAAAACCGAGGTTAAAATTAAAACAAGAAATATTATAAGCGCGATTGAGAGAACATCGCTTATTATTACTGAAAGAGTTAAAAGCTTCGTAAGATGTATTTTTGATAATGACTCAGTAAGAATTTCAAGTACTACGGCTCTCGGTACGGCAAATGACAGAATGATTGCAGAGCTTCAGGGCGAAAGAGTTGAAATCGGATTTAATAATAAATATTTGCTTGATGCTTTAAAGGTATGCGATACTGACGAGGTAGTTTTCCGTCTTAACGGAGCAACATCTCCTTTGATTATAGTTCCGGATAACGATAATACTCTTATATATGAAAAATC
>CANARN010000025.1 GCA_947364045.1 uncultured Clostridia bacterium | reverse complement strand
ATGTCCGCTCCGAGAATTGAAGCGTCAAACTCCGCCTGATAGGAATTAAGAAGCCCGACTATTGCCTGAAAACCGAAAAGGCCGAGGGAATAAGCGGCGATTTCTTTAAAGTTCAAATACTTTTTTGCCTGTGTTTTTTCACTCATAAGAACAACCCCATTCATAAAAAATAATAAAGAAAGTATATCACAAGAATATATTGTCCGTCAATATTTTTATAAAGACAGAACAGCGTCATAGGCTGTTGATGTTGCATTGTGTATTCTGCCGACCGTTGAGGAATCACCCGTATTCAAAACCTTTATTCCGCTGTTTCGCAGTTCCTCAAAAAGGGAATTGTCGGGCTTTGAGCCGAGAGCCAATATGACGGAATCGACGGCTATTTCTCTTTTATCTTTTGTTTTTACATTTTCCGTAATGATTTTTCCGTCATAAATTTCTGAAAGCTTTTCGCTTGTCAGGAATGTTGTCTGCTTTTCACGAAGTCTGGGTAAAATGTCGTCAAGGTGCTGCATCCAAGTATTTGGAGCAACCGTATCTGCCATTTCAATAACGGTGGTTTTGCACCCGTTTTCATTAAGATATTCGGCTGTTTCAAGACCCGTCATACCTGAACCTATTACAGCAACTTTTTTATTTCTAATGTCCGCTCTGCCTGTCAAAACATCTTCAAATGTGCAGACAAAACCTTCGCTGTAAATTCCGCTGAAGTGCGGTTTAATGGGTTTGCTGCCTGCGGCATAAATTACCGCATAAGGATTATAAGTCTTAATTAGTTCGGCTGTGGCGGTTGTATTATAGAGAATTTCAACGCCTTCTTCACCGCAAAGAGATGTCAAATCTTCAATAAGCCAGCCGATTTTGGCTTTACGGGGCGGTACAGACGCAAGGTTTAGCTGACCGCCTGCTTTATCGGCTTTTTCCAAAACAGTAACGGAAAAGCCGCGAAGTGCTGAAACATACGCCGCGGTAAGACCCGATGCGCCTGCGCCGATAACAACTATTTTTCTGCCGTTTCCGTCTTTTACTATTTCCTTGCCCTCATTGCCCACAAAGGTGTTCACTGCACACTCGCCGTGACCGCCCGTATAAGCGTTTGTCTGCATTGACTCGAAGCAGTTAAGACAGCAAATACAGCGTCTTATCGTTTTGCCGTTCTGCGCTTTATTTGCCCATTCGGGATCAGCAATGTGCGGTCTGCCGAGAGATACGAAGTCCTGTACCCCCTCTTGAAGCTGGCTTTCCGCCTGCTCGGGCGAACGGATAAGATTGGCGGCAATTACAGGAATATTAACTGCTTCTTTAACCGCCTTTGCCATATATTTACGCCAGCCCGGTTCAAAGGAAACAGGCTCAAGCCAATAGTTAAATGTGTCATATCCTGCGCAGGAAACGTCAATAGCGTCAATGCCAAGCTTTTCAAGCTCTTTGGCTATTTTCACACCCTCTTCGAGATTATAGCCCTTGTTTTCTTCACCGAGATATGAATAGCACTCGTCAACGGACAAGCGTACAACAAGAGGAAAATCCTTTCCGCAACGCTCACGAATCCCGTTTATTATGTTTGTAATAAACCTCACACGGTTTTCAAAGCTGCCGCCGTATTCGTCGGTTCGCTTATTCGTTACGGGACTGAAAAACTGCTGAAGCAGATAACCGTGAGCGGCGTGAAGCTCAACACCGTCACACCCCGCGTTTTTAACACGGACTGCGCCGTCAATGAAATTCTTTTCAAGCTCTTTTATCTCCTTATGAGTCAGCGCACGGACTCTGCCGCCTGCGAAATAAGCCGGCTCGCACTTTGAGGGAGCAACAGACGAGGGAACAATGTTCTTTTGGAGAAGTGTAGGTCCGAATTTCGGAGTCAGATTATAAAGAATTTTTCCGTAAATACCCTTTGTTATTTTTTGAGCGGCAATGCTTAAAGGCACTGTTCCTACAAGCAGACCCACATTCTGCCTGCCCGGGTGGTGAAGCTGAACAAAAAGCTTTGCCCCGTGTTTATGTATTCTGTCAGCCATTTCACGCAACGGTTCAATTATTTCATCGGAGCTTACGGACAACTGAGCAAAGGCAGACGCGCCTGTTTTATCGTTCACCCGTGTAATTTCGGTGATAATAAGACCCGTGCCTCCCTTTGCACGCTCCTCATAATAATTCATCATTTTTTCGGTAGGCTTGCCGTCAAAATCCCCGAAACCCATAAGCATAGGAGCCATAACAATTCGGTTTTTTATTTCACAAGAGCCTATTTTCATAGGCGTAAAAAGCATTTTTTCGCTCATTTAAGGTTACCCTCCCAATTCAGATACTACAATTGTAGCATAACGGAAAGTGATTTACAACAAAAAAATAACAGAAGCAAGACGTACGCCGAATAGAAGCTCTACACCTCATCCGCCGCTAAAGCGATCCCCCTTCACTCTCAATGGGAAGACATATATTAAGGCTTCCCTCTCGGGAGAAGTTATTTGCTTTTTGCGCATAAGAAATGGGACGATGAAGGCATCGTCCCTTACGTTTTGTGCGTATTCAGTTGCGGTATTCTTCCATTCCCATTTTTTCGGTTAAGCAGCCGAGGCTTTTGTCATACTGAGCCTTGGTAATGGCACCGTGAGAGAGGAATGTATCAAGAAGTTCCTTTTGATTTTTATATAATTCTATTTTCTTGTTATCGGGTTTATTTTCTGCCATAAAATCAAGCCTTCTTTATCTGTAAATAAGAAAAACTATTTTATTCCTATATATCCGCTTTTTTCGACAATTCGCTGTCCTTCCTCGGAGAGCATCCACTCTATAAGCAAAGGAACATTAGCGTTGCTGTTGTCTTTTCGGTAAACCGCATAAATCTCGCCCACGATGGGATAAGTTTTATTGCGGATATTCTCGGCATTCGGGTACACGCCGTTAAGAGACAGCATTTTTATGTTTCCGTCCTCAACTATTCCCTCCACATAATAACGGAATGAAAAGCCGATTGCTTTACCGAAAACAGTATTTTTTGCTTTAATTTTTTCGCCGTTCATAAATGAAAGCATAGCGGTTTGACTGCCGCTTCCCTCATTCCTTTGCAATGCGGCAATAGGTGTATTTTCTCCGCCTATTTCCGACCAATTTTTATATTTTCCCGAATATATACCTCTGACCTGCTCCGCAGTAAGATTGTCAACAGGGTTTTCTTTATTTACAATAAACACAAATGCCTCACATCCGATTGGAACAAACTCAAGATCAACACCTTTTTCTTCAGCGTAAGCGAGCTGTTCTTCCGACGGAGAAGCGCAAAGAATTATATCAGCCGTTCCGTCAACGACCGATTTATATGCCCCTCTTGTGTTGGTGTACTGCAACGCACTTTCAGGCGTAAAATTTTTGCCGTCAAAGGAACAAGAGTTTTCAGGATAAACAGAGTTAACAAATGCAGAGAAAACGGGATATAACGCCGCCGCACCGTCAATTACAGGCAGATTTTCCGTCAGCTTAAACGAAGTATCAAGCTTTACTATTTTTGAGTTTTCGTCAAAGGGTAAATACTCGTCAAGCTCAACAGATTTTGCTTTTAGGCTCTCACTGTAATTGTTAATACATCTTTTTGTGAATAAATTATATATCCCAATGTCAAAGACCACAAAGGTGAAAACTATCACCGCTATTATAAATATTTGGTTACGCAGTTTTTTCATATTCTCACTTGCTTTCACTTGAAATATAGGCCGTGATTGACGCATTTTTACGCAAATGCACCGTGTACCCTGCCAATGCAACGGTACTTACAATGCCTATAATAAGAATTACGGCTACTATTTTATTGAAAAGCTTATCACTCATACTCAGCCCTCACATATTAGCAATATCGAGCGAAAATAAGAAAAACATATATGTGCATATTGCCGCAAAGAATATTGTAAAAATCAAAGCACCGATTGAACAAGCACGGTATATTTTTCTTTTTTTCCTATCCTCTTCATCCTCTTCGGACATTTCATTCAAGCGCTTTCTAAATACAATAAAGAATATTAAAGGAATCAGCGTGGGGATGTAAAAAGGTGAAAAAAATAACAAGAACAAAAAAATGTTTTCGAGTAACTCTCCGAGCCAAGTAAGAAATTCAAGCATATTATGCACCTCTTATTTCTTCTGTCCGTAATAGGCATTTGCGCCGTGCTTGCGAAGGTAATGCTTGTCGAGCAGCTCCTGCTGCATAGGGGGAATATCGGGATTCATCATTAAATTGTGCCATGCCATAAATGCCAGCTCTTCAAGCACAACCGCATTGTGAACAGCATTCATAGGGTCTGTGCCCCAGCAGAACGGGCCGTGGCTGTGAACGAGCACGGACGGAATGTCGTCGGGACTTTTATCCTTAAAGGTTTCAATAATTACATTGCCTGTTTCAAGTTCGTATTTTCTGCCGATTTCTTCGGGAGTCATTTTGCGTGTGCAGGGAATTTCACCGTAAAAATAATCGCCGTGAGTAGTGCCGAGGGGAGATATGCCCCTGCCGCTCTGCGCAAAAACCGTCGCCCAGCGCGAATGGGTATGAACAATGCCCTTAATATTAGGAAATGCGTTGTAAAGGGCAACGTGCGTGTCGGTGTCGGACGACGGATTTAAGTCACCCTCCACCTTTTTGCCTGTTTTAAGGTCAACAACGACCATATCCCACGGCTTCATTGTGTCATATTCAACGCCTGAGGGCTTAATTACCATTAAATTTTTTTCACGGTCAACGCCCGAAACATTGCCCCAAGTAAATGTGACAAGCTTATATTTCGGTAAAAGCAAATTCGCCTCAAAAACCTCTTTTTTTAACTGTTCAAGCATAAATTATACCCCTTTAAGCTTCCAAGCAACATCGGCAAAGAAAAGCTCTTTTTCAAGGCTTTCCTGCGTTGTGTTCTTGTCAATATGAACGAACTCAATATCCATCATTTTTGCAAAATCACGCATCTGTTCACTCGTTACATCATGAGTTAATACCGTGTGGTGAGCGCCGCCTGCCGTTATCCAACATTCAAGCCCTGTTTCAAGTGACGGCTCTGCCTTCCACATAACGCGGGCAACGGGAAGATTCGGCATTTCCATTACAGGCTTAACGCACTCAATATCCTGACAGATAAGGCGAAGTCTGCCGCCCATATCAATAAGGCTGACAACAATTGCCTTGCCCTCTTTACCCTCGAAAACAAGCCTTGCAGGGTCTTTTTCGTTCATACCTATGCCGAGGTGGTGGGTTTCAATTCTCGGTTTTCCTGCGGCAAGTGACGGGCAAACCTCAAGCATATGTGCGCCGAGGCTCAGTTTATTACCGTCAACCAAATGGTAGGTGTAATCCTCCATAAAGCTTGTGCCGCCTGGTTTACCCTCGCCCATAGCTTTAATAATTGCAGTCATAGCGGCAACCTTCCAGTCACCCTCACCGCCGTAGCCGTAGCCGAGAGCCATTAAGTGCTGAGATGCAAGACCGGGGAGTTGCTCCATTCCGTACAAATCCTGGAATGTGTTTGAAAATGCCTTGCAGTTTTCCCTGTCAAGCATTTTCTTTATTGCAATTTCTTCCTTTGCCTGATAGCGGATTGCATCAATATTATCTGTTGCAATATCGTAGTTTTCTTTATAAATTTCAATAAGAGCGTCAATTTCAGCCTCTGTTACGGCGTCCATTTCTTTAACAAGGTCGCCGACCGCCCAGGTGTTTACCTGCCAGCCCAGCTTGCTCTGTACCTCAACCTTGTCGCCTTCGGTAACCGCAACCTCACGCATATTGTCGCCGAAGCGCATAACGGAAAGTTCCTTGCTGAACGCAACGCCCACAGCCGCACGCATCCAATCGCCGAGTCTTGCTCGAACGCTTTCGTCTTTCCAGTAACCCGCGATAATCTTGCGGGGCATTCTGAGCCTTGCGGCGATAAAGCCGTGTTCACGGTCGCCGTGCGCCGCCTGATTAAGATTCATAAAATCCATATCAATTTCTTCATTGGGGATTTCCTTATTGTACTGAGTAGCAAGGTGGCAATAAGGCTTTTGAAGCGAAGCAAAGCCGTTTATCCACATTTTGCTGGGGCTGAAGGTGTGACACCAAGTGATGATACCTGCGCATTTTTTGTCGAAATTTGCCTCTCTTACCACGTCTGAAATCTCTTTGTTTGTCTTTGCGGTTACCTTATAAACAATTTTGCACGGAAGAGCGCCGCTGTTATTAAGCTCATCAACCATTTCCTGCGCTCTTGCCGCAACAATTTCAAGCACCTCGGGTCCGTAAAGGAACTGAGAGCCTACCACAAACCAAAATTCATAATCTTTAAGTGCCATAGTTTTTTCTCCTTTTTTATCGGGTTTATTTTATAGTTTCTGCCGCCTTGCGCTCTGCCTCAAGACCTGCAATATAATTTTCCATAAATTTATTAAATCCGAGAACGTCGTTTTCGTCAGGCTCCTCTATTCTCTTTTCAGCATCCTTGAATACTTCTTCTGCAAGGTATTCGGGAAGTGATGTGCCGTGCTCTCCGCCTGCAAATTCAGCAAGAACGGCTATACCCCATGCGCCGCCCTCAGCAGCAGTTTTCATTACCGCAATAGGCGCTTTCATTGCCGCCGCCATAAGTTTTTGACCGACTTTCTTCGTTTTGAAAAATCCGCCGTGACCGGTCAGACAGTCAATTTGCACATTTTCCTTATCTCTCAAAATATCGTTGCCGTATTTAAGCGCCGCTACAGCGCTCAACAGCTGCGCCCTCATTAAATTGGCGAGATTGAAATTCGCGTCGGGAGTGCGTACAAGCATAGGTCTGCCCTCTTCTACATCCGTTACAGGCTCGCCCGAAAAATAGTTGTATGCAACCACACCGCCGCAGTCGCTGTCGCCTGTCAGCGCAATTTCATAAAGCTTATCGTAAAGCTCTGATTTTTTAACATCAATACCAACAAGCGCATTATATTGCGTAAATATTTTTACCCAAGCGTCAATTTCCGACGAGCAGTTATTGCAATGAACCATTGCAACAGGGGCGCCTGAGGGAGTTGTTACCATATCTATTTTTGAATAAACGCCATTAAGCTCTTTTTCAAGAACTACCATTGAAAAAACCGATGTGCCTGCGGAAATGTTTCCTGTTCTCGGCAAAACGGCATTTGTCGCTACCATGCCTGTGCCTGCGTCTCCTTCAGGCGGGCAAACTACTGCGCCGCCCTGCAAAACGCCTGTTTCGTCAAGCATTTTTGCGCCGTCATCGGTAAGTCTTGCACTGCTGTCGCCTGCCAAAAGGACTTTCGGCAAAATGTCACGGATATTCCAAGGCATTTCCATAACTGACGGAATAGCAGAAAATTTTTCAAGCATTTCGCTGTTATAATCCTGTCTTTCGCTGTCTATCGGAAACATCCCCGAAGCTTCGCCTATGCCGAGTGTTTTTTCGCCCGTAAGAGTCCAATGAACATAGCCTGCAAGAGTCGTTAAAAATGCTATATCCTTTGTATGCTCTTCGCCGTTGAGTATCGCCTGATAAAGATGCGCTATGCTCCACCTTTGCGGAATATTAAAGCCAAACAGCTCTGTAAGCTCAGAAGCCGCCTGCGCCTGTTTGGTGTTTCGCCAAGTTCTGAACGGAGTTAAAAGCTCACCGCTTTTATCAAAAGGCAAATAGCCGTGCATCATAGCGGAAAAACCGAGCGCACGCAGTTTTTGGATTTTCACTCCGTATTGTTCGGTTACATCGGAGGAAAGATTTGAGTAGGCATTCCTAAGGCCCTTCCAAACATCATCTAATGAATATGTCCAAATTCCGTTTTCAAGCTTGTTTTCCCAAGTGTAATCGCCCGATGCCAAAACAGATGTGTCAGGGGCAATTAAGACCGCCTTAATTCTTGTAGAACCAAGCTCAATTCCCAAAGACGCCTGACCGCTCTCTATTATTTCAGCAAAGTTTAAACTCATATAAATCACCCAAATTTATATTTTTTATTATCATACATTATTTTTACGGTAAAATCAATTATAAAAATCAAAAAACGGATACAACATTTCGCCGTATCCGCTGAATCACGTATTTGTATTTACGATTACTTTTTCTTACATACAAAGCAAAGCCAGCCACCGTCTTCGCGGCGTTCGATTATTTCAAAGCCGTTTGCCGTAAATGCCGCCGTAACCTCGTCCTCACGCGGGGCAATTATACCGGAGGTTATAAACACTGCGCCGTCGTTCATAAATGAGCCTACCTGCTCTGAAAAAAGAATAATTATATCCGCAACAATATTGGCAACTACAACATCAAACTTGCCCGTCACCTTATCGGTAAGATTACCCTGCAAAACAGTATACTCAGGCTCAGTAAAGCCGTTTGTTAAGCCGTTCTCTTTGGCGGTTTTAACAGCGAGAGCGTCAATGTCTACACCCACTGCGCTCGCCGCTCCGAAAAGGAGCGACGCAACGGAAAGTATTCCGCTTCCGCAGCCGCAGTCCAACACCTTTTCACCGCCGGTTACATATTTTTCAAGAGTTTGTAGGCAAAGACGGGTTGTATTGTGTGTGCCTGAGCCGAATGCGAGTCCCGGTTCAATTGACAGCACCTGTCTTCCGTCAGCCTCGTAATCATCTATCCAAAGAGGTCTTATAAGCAGTCTTTCGCCTATTTTCATCGGCTTAAAATACTCTTTCCAATTGTTTTCCCAGTCTTCATTTCGGCAGGCGTTATGCTCTATTGTATGCTCAATGCCCTCAGCCGTAAAGCGTTCACGAAGAAAGGAAATTGCCTCATTGTAATTTTCTTCGGGTGAAATATAAATATGAACAAAGCCGACGCTTCTGTCCTTCGCAAGCAAATCCTCATCTATTATGTCAATATTGGCAATTTCAAGAGCTTCCTCCTCAAGCGTTCGGTAATCCTCAATATAAATTCCGTACGGCACTGCCATACTCGCTATGTCAGACGCTTTGTCAATGTCGTCAGCGTTAATTTTAATTTTGATTTCCGTCCATTCAGCCATAAGCTTTCTCCCGTTCTATGCAAAAAGCAGAGGCTGTCCTCTGCTTTCCGTTTGCATTTTAGTTTTTTAGATTCTTTCTTTAACTTTAGCAGCCTTGCCGACTCTGTCACGAAGATAATAAAGCTTGCTTCTGCGAACACGGCCGTGTCTTACAAGCTCAACCTTTGCAACATTAGGTGAGTTAACAGGGAATACTCTTTCAATGCCGACACCGTAAGAAACACGGCGAACAGTGAATGTTTCGGAAACCCCGCTGCCCTTCATTGCAATAACTGTTCCTTCAAAAACCTGAATTCTTTCTCTTGAACCCTCAACGATTTTAACGTGTACCTTTACAACGTCACCGATTTGGATTTCGGGCTTGTCTTCTTTAATCATGCCCTCTGTGATAATCTTTAATGCGTCCATAACTAACCTCCGTAAAATTTTTCAAGCGTTCGTGCCGAATTTCGTGCAGAGGACCGCCCGAGATTATAAGTTATTTTGTGACCGCCGTCACAAAGCCTATATATAATAACACAAGAAATATGCAAATGCAAGTGTTTTACAAAAGTTTTTCATCTCAGTTTTTTAGATAGACAAAAGTTTTTTTTACTGTTATAATGTTTTTAAATAATTTAATAAACTGTCTTTTGGTTTAATGGAAAATTTATGCTGAATTGTAAGGTTTATTTATAGAAAGAGGGGCTTTTGAAAATGGAAAGGGAAAAAGAATCTTTAGGGGTAAAAATTAAAACAGGTGTAGAAAAATTCAAATCGCATTGGAAAACTCCGCCAGAGGGGTATCAGGTTTGCTACAAGGAATTTGCAAACTTTGCTCTGGGGTCCGGCGGACCTAACATTTTAGGCGTACTCACTCAGTACACAACGCTTGCTACAAGCGTACACCTGATGATTTCTTACTTTAAGCTCTCCACGGGGCTTGCGTGGGTGTTCAGCATTGCGGCGGCAATTATAGCCATTATCCGTTCGCCGATTCTTTCAATGATGATTGACAATTCTAACGGTAAAAAGGGCAAGTTTAAGCCGTTCCTGATTTGCTCGGCAATCGGAACAGCCGCTTCCTTTACATTTATTCCGTATATCCCGTCTTCGTGGATTGATATTCACCTTTTCAGCCTGACACTGCCCGCAATGCCGATTGTGGGCATAAAAACCTCGGCGGTTATCGACTTTAATTTAGGCATTGTTCTTGCGTTTGTTCTTGTACAGATAGGCCAGTTCTTTATCACCCTTTTAAATCAGTCGTTTGCAGGCATTGAACAGACAATATCAAGCGTTGCGCAGGAGCGTGCGAATATCGGCTCAATAAAGGGTCTTGTTTCGGGACTTCCAAGCTCTGTTGTCAATATTATTCTTCCTATTTTGGCAGGCTCTGTATTTGCAGCAAAGGGCGGCTGGAATGCAGTTGAAATGTACCGAATAATTTTCCCGATTTGCAGTGTCGGCGGCGTTTTGCTTGTAAGCATTTTGGTAAACGGCGTTGAGGAAAGGGTTGTTGTTAATCAAAAATATGTTGCCAAGGTAAGCTTTTTTGAGGGCGTTAAGCTGCTTTCCAAGAACAAATATTTTTGGATTATCACACTGTTTAATGCATTTAATGCCGTTCGAGGACTTTCCAATATTACAACTTGGATTACGCAGTACAGCTTTACCTCATCTGTTGCAAAAACGGTTGTCGGACTTTACTGCTCCACTCTTTTGATGAATGCTATTGCCATTGCGCTGGCGGTCGGTCCGTTTGCAATTAAAAAGCTCGGCAAGCGCGGAGTTATGCTTATTTCCTGTGTCGGATATGTTATTGCCATAGGATTACAGTTAATATTCCATAAAAATGCAATATTGGTTTTGATTGTTTCATTTTTCCAGCAGTTCTTCGGCGGCTTCTATTTCGTTTCAGGTATTATGACTTCAGATATTATGGACGATATTCAAATGAAAACAGGTAAACGGTTAGAGGGCTTTTGGCAGAACTATATGGCGATTATCACCACCGTTATCGGCATATTCACGGGATTCTTAACCCCCATTTTCCTTTCTTTTGCGGGAATCGGATTCTCAGACGATATTTCACAGGCTCTTCAAAACACAGAGCTTAGAAACAATGTTTATTTCTATCAGTCGCTCTTGGCGCTTATCGGTGCGGTAATTATTGCAGTTCCGTTTTTCTTCTATGACCTCACCGAGAAAAAGCACGCAGATATTGTCCGTGTCCTTCGTATCCGTGCAGCAACGGATAACTATTCTGACGGTCGCTTACAGCCTGAGGACATAGCCTATATGCGTGAAATTGTTGATTACGCAAAGACAAATGACAGCAAAACCGTTAAAGACGAATTAGCAAAATACAGCTGTATTGCCGAAATTTTAGCGTCCGAGCCCGCTGAATCAGCAGAAAAAGTTTGATAAAAAAATTATATAAAATAATAGGATAATAATTGAAAAAATGAAAGTTAAAGACCGATTTTATGAATTTCATGCATCTTCGTTAAGACCACGTCCGTTTGCTCGCTGGGCAATGCCGAAAAGTGACGAGCTGTATAAAAAGACTGACAAATACCTCGGAGAAAATTCAGAAGTAATATGGAACATTTCCTCTGACGGAGCAGGTGTTTCCGACCATATTGAAATGGCAGGATTTTTTGCTTCAGCAATAATCAGCTACGGAACCGACAATAAAGGCAGACTTCGCTTAATGCGGCATTTGACAGTTCCGTCGCTTCGATTTCAGCCGAATTTGACAGGTTCTTCTTTCAGCCATAATTTTAACGCTGACAGCTTTTTAATAAGCCAAAAGGGCAAAAAAACAGTTGAAACCCCCGATAAGGTACTAATTAAAGGCAGTTTAAAAATCATATCACATTCAAGATGTGACACGGAAATTACGAGAGAGCTTTTGCCCGCAGTAAACGAGCCGGCTTTGATTGAAAAAGTCACGGTAAAAAACTGCTCCGGCTCAGAAAAAGAATATGTTGTATCAGCAAAATCCTACGCTAAAAAAGCTCCCGATTTTATATGCATAGGCGGCAGTATTTTCGCGGAAACATCCGTTTGCTTTGACAGCAAATTTGAACACCCTCAAAACAGGCAGGAAAAATACACATTAAATCCGAATGAAAGCTTTACTTTCTACTGCGTTCATTATGCCCATCAGGGCGCAGGCTTATCTGAATTTTCAATTACGGACGAAATATCGGCACGTAAAAAATTTACTGACGAGATGTTTTCATCGCTTGTTTTGAAAACACCGCACCCCGAGCTTGACGCTCAGTTTTCACACTGCATTTTAAGAGGCAGTGAAAGTATTTTCAAGACTAAAAGCGGTCTTATGCACTCGCCCGGCGGCGGAAACTATTATGCGGCGCTTTGGACTAACGACCAGTGTGAATATGCAAATCCGTTTTTCCCGTTTTCGGGTTATAAGGCGGGCATTGAGCAGAGCATAAACTGCTATTCGCTTTATGAAAAATATATGGACAAGTCGGATAAACCTATGAAAGACAAGCGTGCGCTGGTTACAAGCATAATCGCTGAGGGTGACGGCTATTGGAACGGTGCGGGTGACAGAGGCGACGGTGAAATGTACGCCTACGGTCTTTCAAGATTTTTGCTTGAAATGAGCGATATAGAGCTGATAAAAAGATTTTGGGACAGTCTTATTTGGTGCCTTGATTTTGCACTTTCACGCAAAACACAAGACGGAATTATCGCCAGCGATTCAGACGAACTTGAAAACAGGTTTGAATCGGGTAATGCCAATCTGTTTACCTCGTGCATTACATACGACGCTTTGGGAAACTGCTCCGTGCTTGCGGAAATAATCGGCGACAGCGAACACAAACAGCTGTGGCTTGACGAACGAAAGGCGCTTCGTGACGCCATAGAAGAATATTTCGGTGCAAATGTTGAGGGCTTTGACACATACAGATATTATGACGGAAATAAGGATTTGCGTTCATGGATTTGTATGCCGCTTACAGTTGAAATTTTTGACAGAGCGGACGAAACGGTAAAGGCGCTGTTTTCAGATAGGCTTTACAAAGACGGTATGATGAAATCCACATCGGCAAATGAAACGACTTGGGACAGGTCGCTGCTTTTTGCGCTTCGGGGCGTTCTTCTTGCAGGTAAAGCCGACATCGGCATTAAAGAAACCGTAAACTATTGCAGGAACAGGCTTTTAGGCTCGCATTGCCCCTACCCGTTTGAAGCATTTCCCGAGGGCAACAGAGCGCACCTTGCCGCTGAAAGCTTGCTCTTTGCAAGGATAATTACGGAAGGACTTTTCGGACTTCGGGTAGTAGGTCTTAACAAATTGAGAATTAAACCACAGTTAAGCGAAGATTGCAATAAAATTGCGCTTGAAAATGTTAAGCTGTTTTCGGAATGTTTTGACATTACTGCAAACTCAGACGGAATAAGCTTAAAATACAACGAGAACGTGTATAAAACCGACAGTCTAAATGCTGTGTTTGATTTTAACACCTGCTGTTTTGAATAAACGGAGTTAATTTTATGAAAGAAAGACAGGAAGTTATTGATTTTTGTCTTGAATTTCCGCACAGCTTTGAGGATTACCCTTTTGACGACCTCAATTGGACGGTTATGCGGCGAAAAGACACTAAAAAAGGCTTTGCGTGGATTTTTGAGCGTGAAGGCAAAATTTGGGTAAATGTTAAGGTTAAACCCGACTGGGCAGTGTTCTGGCGGGATAATTACAAGTCGGTTATTCCTGCATACCATATGAACAAAACCCATTGGAATTCGGTTATTTTGGACGGAACAGTCCCCGACATCGAAATAAAAATGATGATTTCGGAAAGCTTTGAGCTTTGCGGTAAAAGTAAGACAAGAGGTTAGATATGAGATTTGAATATACAAACGGAAATAATAATGATTTTATTTTGCTGTGTAATGAATTGGATAAATTTTTGAATGAGATTTCAGGCGGAGAAAAAAACAGAGCCGAGTATATTCAGTATAACGCAACAGATGATATTCACGATGTTTATATAGCATATGACAATGATATTCCGATAGGATGTGCAGGATTTAAGAAATATGACAGTGAAACTGCCGAAGTCAAAAGAGTATTTATTAAAAAGGATTATCGCGGACGGGGAATATCAAGAGAACTTATGAATTTGCTTGAAAAGTCAGCACGCAAACAAGGGTATAAATATTTTATATTAGAGTCCGGAGAGCCGCTTATATCGGCTATGGCTTTATACAGAAAAATCGGTTATAAAGTCATACCTAATTACGGGCAATATGCTGATATGAAAGATTCTGTTTGTATGAAGAAAAAATTATAAAATTTTTTTAATAATAAGATGATAATATAGCAGCAGTAGGGAACGCCGAGGTCGGCATTCCCTGAAAACAACAGAAACATTAAACTTTATCACGGGCAGATGTGGGCATCTGCCCCTACTGTTGACCATTCCTATCCCTCTTCGATGGAGCGAATAAATATTTTGGCTTTTACACGGCATATATTTTGCCTTATGGCAACAAAAAAGAGCGGCGAACCGCTCTTTTTCTTTATCTCGTCACACGGAAAAGGTTTTAACATCTCCGAGTAATTTTATATTTCCGTTATCTACGACAATTGCGCCCTTTCTGTCAGCGAGGGCATATACCGTTTTTGGTCTTTCCCGAAGCACACGTTTTATTGCATCGTTTTGCGCCTCGGTGTCTGCGTAATGTACCTCTAAATAGAAACTGTCCAAATATCCGAGTCCCTCATAATAATTAAATTCTTTATAATAATCGTCAGGCGATAAATGGTATTCGGACAACTGAATTACCGTACCTGCGCTGTAACCCATAACAATTCCGTTATGACTTTTGAGAACTTCGGTTAAGTCAAATTCTTTTATGCGGTCCATCATTCGCTCGGGCGCACCGCCTGTGAAATATATAATATCCGCCTGCTTTATTTTTTCTGCGGAAGTTTCTTTAGTGTCGGTAAAATAATTTACAAAAGTAATATTCTTTTCAGGTATGCCGTAAGACAAAAATCCGCCGACTATTCCGTCATAGTATTTCCCTTTTTTGAATAGTTTTTTACCGTATAACCGATTCCAATCCGATAAGGATTTAACCTCGCTGTCCCTGAAAGAGAATGAAACCACTGCAACAGAGTAATTCGGCTTAATATAATTTTTAAGACAGTCTTGTAAATACGGACTGTCTATTTCATAACAGTCAAGCAAAATGTTTATCATTATTCCCACTCGTGTCCTTCTGCTGTATAAGATTTAAGCTTTATTATTGAAGCGCAGTCGGCATCCGTATTACTGCCCTCTGTGATTTTTCCGATTATCAGCGAAGGATTTATATTATTCTGTATTCCCGAAGACAGAGTAATATTTAAAACAGATAAACCGTTTTCACAGTCAAAAGAATATTTAAGGATTTTATCCTTAATGTCAACTTCCCGTTCGACCTTTTCCCTGCCCTTTTTAACTTTCTTTATTACGGTTATTTTGTCATCTGAAAGTATTTTTTCGGCATGCTCAGGAAAGGTTTCGTCAGCACCCTCAAATATTATTTTGTAATCTGCCCAAGCAATTTCCTGCGGGGTACATTTCGGCACGGCGATTTTTGTAACGTGAATATCGGGCGGCAAAGCAGAGTCAAGACGGGCAGTCAGCTCTTCTAAATTTTCTTCCTGCATAAGCCTTATATCCACGGTTTCACAGTAGCTTTCCGTGCCTAAGGAAAGGGGCATTGCAAAGGTTAAAAACGCACGGGGATTATACCCTTCCGTAAACCAAATCGGGATTTTTGCACGCTTTATTGCCCTTGTGAAAAGATGTACTGTGTCAAGGTGAGATATATACTTTGCCATTCCCGTTTTTTCATAGAAAACACGGACATCTGAATGCCATTTATTTGGTGCGGGCATCACACTTACCTCCGTTCAGCATATTTGCCCCGCAGGCAGAGCATTTTATTCTGCAATGCGGCGTTGTTTCGCTCCTGTGAGCTTTTTTGTTCTCTTCAATAAGGAAATTTTTGCGGATTCCGTAATCCATAACGTCCCACGGAAATACCTCGTCATAGCCCCTTACTCTGTTAGCGTAAAATTCGGGTTCTAAACCGCATTCGTTAAACGAAGAAAGCCAATTGTCATAGTTAAAATATTCGTCCCAGCTGTCAAACTTTGAGCCTTTTTGCCACGCCTTGTAAATAACCTGACCCAATCTCCTGTCGCCCCTCGCCAAAACGCCCTCAAGCACGCTTGTTTTTGATTCGTGATAGCTGACGGAGATTTTTCGGCTGTGAACAGACGAGAGCAAATGCTTTTGCTTTTCGACAAGGCTTTCGGGTCTGTCCTGCGGCTCCCACTGAAACGGTGTAAAGGGCTTGGGTACAAATGACGCACAGCTGACTGTTACTGTGGGTGGTTTTCCCTTTGGTCTTTCGGGATTTTCATAATAAAGGTCAAGCACCTTTTGAGCCAAATCAGCAATGCCCTTAACGTCGTCCATTGTTTCGGTGGGAAGTCCCATCATAAAATACAGCTTAATGGAATTCCAGCCGCCCGACCAAGCCATTGAGGCTGTGCGTGCCACATCCTCCTCCGTAACATTTTTGTTTATTGCGTCCCTAAGCCTTTGCGTGCCTGCCTCGGGGGCAAAGGTAAGTCCGCTTCGGCGGATTTTTTTAAGTTCATTTAAAAGCTCGTCCGAAAAATTGTCAACACGAAGCGACGGCAATGCCACATTGATTTTTTCAGGCAATGCCCATTCAAAGAGTTTGGGAATAAGCTTGTCAATCTGCGAATAATCGCTTGTTGAAAGGGAGCAAAGCGACACTTCCTCATAGCCCGTTGCATCGCTTATTAAATGGCACTGTCTGTCAATTGTGTCGGCGCTTTTTTCGCGTATGGGTCTGTAAATAAAGCCTGCCTGACAAAATCTGCACCCTCGAATACACCCTCTGAAAACCTCGCCTATTGTTCTGTCCTGCACCGTGTCAATAAATGGTACTACAAATTTTTCGGGATAATGCGAACTGTTTAAATCTGACACAATTCTCTTTTTTACCTGTTTGGGCGCAGTTTCACGGTTTTGGTATTCCTTTACAGTGCCGTCTTCATTGTATTTAACCTCGTAAAATTCGGGAACATAAACGCCCTCAATTTTTGCGGCTTCACGTAAAAACTCAAGCCTTGTTGAGCCTTTTTCCTTATGCTCTATAAGCAAATCAATCAGCTCGTTTGTGACCTCCTCACCTTCACCGGGGAGAACGATGTCAATAAAATCGGTAATCGGCTCTGCGTTGCATACACAAGGACCGCCTGCAACAATAATGGGAGTTAAAGAGTGCCTGTCCTTTTTCAAAACAGGAACACCTCCCAAGTCCAGCATATTAAGCACATTTGTATAGCTTAATTCATACTGCATTGTAAAGCCGATAAGGTCAAATTCACTTATCGGGTCGCCGCTTTCAAGCCCGTAAAGCTTAACGCCGTTTTTTCGCATAAGAGCTTCCATATCCTCCCACGGAGCAAATACTCTTTCGCACCAAGCGTCCGGTCTTTCGTTTACAAGACTGTAAAGGATTTTAAGCCCTAAATGAGACATACCTATTTCATAGCTGTCGGGAAAACAAAAAGCATACCGAAGCTTTACATCTTCCTTGTTTTTTATCACAGAATTAAGCTCGCCGCCCGTATACCTTGCAGGCTTTTGAACTTTTTTGAGTAACAGTTCAACTTCCTTTTTTACCATAAGAAACCTCACAAATAAATATTATATATATTATACTTCATATTCTGATTTTTTTCAACATTCCTCTTTTGAAAACATCGATAAAGAAAGCATCAGGGCGATAATCAGCATTGTAAAGTTACGGCGTGTGGTTAAAAGCAAATATCCGCCGTATAAAAACAAAAGCAAAATAAAAACCGCAG
Organism: uncultured Clostridia bacterium; assembly: GCA_947364045.1. Lineage (GTDB taxonomy): Bacteria > Bacillota > Clostridia > Oscillospirales > Acutalibacteraceae > Fimenecus. Next base: position 11,245 of record CANARN010000025.1, on the reverse strand, counting down.
ACGAACAGCTAAGAATAATATTTGCCGCTTTAAAGGAAAAAAATTTTGAAATGAAATAATAAAGTACCTTTCCCCCGTCAAGTCCTTTCACGGGCAAAAGGTTGAAGGTCATCAAAATAAGATTTACGCACGACGCGTTAAAACATTTAACACTTCCGTTCTGCAAATAAATCAGAATCAGAAACACAAACAGAATAAAATTCGCAAACGGACCTGCAAGAGCGATAATAATTTCCTGTATTAAGCTTATACCCGTTTCCTGCCGTCTCCTGATATTTATTCCCGTAAGCTCAAAAGATACGCTTAAAGGAGCATTTCCGAGAGCCGTCATTGCCGCAATATGACCCGCTTCGTGAAAAAGTGAAAACACAACAGCGTACAGCACATTTTCTGTACGCAGCGACAGCATAAAAGTAATTAAGGCAAGAAAGCGCCATGTAACGCAAACGGGAACGCCTCTGATTTTAAAATTCATATTAAAAAATATCGGGAGAGGCACTGTTATCCTCTCCCGTTCCCGTAGCTTCACCTTCGTTTGAAAAGTTCTCAATCGGCGCAAAGGTTTCCTTTGCCGCATTTTTAAGTGTACCTATCACCTCGGAAACCGCCATATCGGTCTTTTTTATTTCGCTGTAAAAATTGCCGATGTTTTGTGAAACTGTCCCGCCCGTTCTGCTTATCAGAAACAAAATAAGAATTATAACCGCGCCGAGGATTAGCTGAAGCGTTAATAGCTTTGTTCTGACCGGGGTTTCAGGCTTATTTTTATTTCGGTTTCTTTGCGGTCTTTCGGTTTTTACCGTATTCTCTCTTGCATTTTCTTCATTCATTTTTATCACCTATAATGATAATATGATGTGTTTTAGGGTTTGATAACAAAAAGCTTAAAATGATAAGTATATTTTTTTACTCTTAACCCCTCATCAGTCACTCGTTCCTCGTGACAGCTTCCCCCGAGGGGGAAGCCAACAAAGCCGAGATTCACAAGTGCTTATGAATCTCGGCTTTGCTTTTGTAATATTTCTTACATTACTTTATTCTTCTGTATTTTCGGTATTCTCTGTCTGCGTTTTGTCCTCTTCGGCTTTTTCTTCCATTTCATCATTTTTATCCTCAAAGACTATTTCTTCAGACTCTTCGGGTAAAACGCCGTTTTCCATAAGACCCTTGAACTGCTGTTCGTTAATTTTTTCAAGCTTTACAAGTGTTTCTGCCACAAGGTGAAGCTTATCAATATGCTCGTTAAGAATTTTTTCCGTGCGGTTATAAGCGTTGGAAATTATCTTCTCAACCTCTTCGTCGATAGCCGAAGCAATTGTTTCGGAGTAATTGCGGACATGGTTATAATCCTTGCCGATAAACACCTCGTCATTACCGCCGCCGAATGCAATCGGACCGAGCTTTTCGCTCATACCGTATTTGGTCACCATACTTCTTGCAAGCTCGGAAGCGCGCTGAATATCATTTGAAGCGCCTGTTGAAATATCGTCAAAGATAATCTTTTCTGCAACTCTGCCGCCTAAAAGCCCTACAATATCGTCAAGCATTCTTGACTTCATAAGGTGCATTTCATCCTTTTCGGGCTGATACATTGTAAATCCGCCCGCCATACCTCTCGGTATAATTGAAATGTGCGTAACAGGGTCGCGGTTCTCAAGGTAATATGATGAAACAGCGTGACCTGCTTCGTGATACGCAGTAATTTTTTTGTCTTTTTCGGTTATCTGCTTAGATTTCTTCTCACTGCCCACAACAACCTTTATGGTAGCTTCTTCAATTTCAGCCATAGTTATAGCTAAGAGCTTACGTTTTGCTGCAAGAAGAGCCGCTTCGTTGAGAAGATTTTCAAGGTCAGCGCCTGTAAAGCCTACGGTTTCAGCCGCAATAGCGCGTAAGTTTACATCCGGAGCTAACGGCTTATTTTTAGCGTGAACCTTAAGAATTTCTTCTCTGCCCGTAATGTCGGGATAGCCTACTGTTACCTGACGGTCAAATCTGCCGGGTCGAAGTAAAGCGGGGTCAAGAATATCAGGTCTGTTGGTTGCCGCAATTACAATAACGCCTGAATTAACGCCGAAGCCGTCCATTTCAACAAGCAACTGGTTAAGAGTCTGCTCACGCTCATCGTGACCGCCGCCCATACCTGCGCCTCTGTGCCTGCCGACTGCGTCAATTTCGTCTATAAATATTATTGAGGGAGAATGTTTTTTTGCTTCGTTAAACAAATCTCTTACACGGGAAGCGCCGACGCCGACATACATCTCAACAAAATCAGAACCTGAAATTGAGAAAAAGGGCGCGTCCGCCTCGCCTGCTACTGCCTTTGCCAGCAAGGTTTTACCTGTACCGGGAGGGCCGACAAGCAAAACGCCCTTGGGTATTCTTGCTCCCAACGCATTGAAATCATTGGGATTTTTCAAAAACTCAACAATTTCCTGTAATTCTTCCTTTTCCTCGTCTGCGCCTGCAACCATATCAAAGGTAATCTTGTTTTTCTCGTCATCGCCGCGTTTAACACGGGCTTTTCCGAAATTCAATGCTCTGTTTTCCTCATTATTAACGGTGTTGTTCATTTTCTTGAGCATTACAACCATAAAGATGAGAACTGCTCCGGAAAGTAGCGCCAACGGCAGAATACTTGCCCACCAAGAATTCTGCGAGCCTGCCTTATAGTTCATTTCTATTTTTGAATCGGGATGCTCGGTATTATACTTATGAACCGAATCGTGAATATCCGAAAGGAAAAGATTTACATTCGGTACAGTATATTTTTTTGCCGTTTCTTCGCCGCTGAGCTTATATACAAGAGAGCCGCTTGAAAGATTAAGCTCATACTCAGTGACCTGCCCCTTGTCAAAATATTCCACAATCTGATAATACTTAACTCCCTTGCCCGTATTGTTGCCGTAATAGAAATACATAACGGCAATAAAACACAGCGGTATGACAATATACGGGATAAGTATTTTCCAATTTCTCTTTTTCAATATAGTTTACACTCCTGTTTTTATTGATATACTGAGGGCTTTAACACGCCGATAAAAGACAGATTTCTGTACTTTTCTGCATAGTCAAGACCGTAACCTACTGCAAAGGCGTCGGGAATTTCCGTTCCTGCATAATCAGCGGTAATGTCCGCTTTTCTTCGCTCGGGCTTGTCAAGCAATGTGCAGATTTTGATGCTTGCGGGATTCCTTGCAAGCAAGAGCTTTTTAAGGTAAGAAAGCGTAACTCCGCTGTCGAGAATATCCTCAACAATAACCACGTCCATGCCCTCAATTGATTCGGTTAAATCCTTTATTATTTTGACCTCGCCTGAGGTCTTAGTGCCGTCTCCGTAGCTTGAAACTGCCATAAAGTCAATTTTACAGGGTATTGTTACCGCTCGCATTAAATCCGCCATAAAGATTACAGAGCCTTTAAGAACGCTTATAAGTATTAGATTCTTACCCTTGTAATCCTTTGAAATTTCTTCGCCCAGTCTGTTTACAATGTTTTTAAGCTCTTCCTCCGAAAGCAAAATTTCAGAAATATCATTTTTCACACCCGTCACCCATCCTTTCAAATTTAATCGCTCTTTCCGTCTCAGAAGTTACCGCGCACCTTTCGCTCACGCCGAAACCCTCAAGCCAGATTATTCCGCCATCATCTGCCGAAATTGCAAATTTACTCCGTTTTGAAACCGGAATTTTTTTCTCATTAAACAGCCCTTTCAGCGTTTTGGTTATTTTTCTTTTATTCAGCCTTATTCTGTCGCCTGAATTTCTTGAACGAAATCTAAGCTGCCCTATAATTCTATCACAGTCAATCAAATTATTAAAGTCTTGTTTATTAATATTTTGTAAATCTTTTTTTGCGAAACTGATAATTTTAAAGCTTCCGCAGGGAGTTTTTACTATATCTGTAAAATCGTCAATACTTACCGAAAATTCAGGAATTTTTTCAGTTTCACCGAAAGACAGTGTTCCGCGCTCGCATTTTAATGTATTTCCGCTGACAGAAGCGCTTCCGCCGTGTAAAATTATGCGGTTTACAAGTTCAATATGCTCACGGACAATGTTTTTAACGCCGTTCTCCCTCAAAATTTGTGAAATTGCGCTGAAACGCAAAACCTCATTCGAATTTTTCAGTTTTTCAATATTATAAGCTCTGCCGTTTCTGCATCTGTTTAAAAGTTTTTCCGCTTCCGCCTTAATATATGCGTGTTCGCTTTCAACAGAGCTTTCACATTTTAAAAACGCTTTGTGGAATGACGGATTAAGCTCAAACATTTGCGGAATTAAATTGTGACGGATTTTATTTCTCGTATAATCGTCACAATTGTTGGTGCTGTCCGTAATATATGTCAAACCGTTTTCTGTAAGATAATCTTCAATTTCCGCGCGTGTTACATCAAGAAGAGGACGAATATAAATGCCCCTTACATACGGAATTGACAAAAGCCCCGAAACAGACGACCCCCTCGCCAAATTGAAGAAAAAGGTTTCCATTCTGTCATTAAGATTGTGCGCCGTTGCAAATTTGTCAAATCCGCCGCTTTCAAAAATCTCATATCTTAAACGCCTTGCGCACAGTTCGGTACTCTCGCCTGTTTTCTCCGCCTCGCCCGGCACATCGACAGTAACAGTTTTACAGGGTACACCGAGTTTTTCGCATATATTCTCCGTAAAGAGCATATCCCTGTCCGCTTCTTCTCCTCTTATCCTATGGTTAACGTGTACTGCTGTGATGCTTTCAATACCGAGTACCTTTTTATTTTGAACAAGGAAATGAAGCAAAGAAACAGAATCCGCGCCGCCGGAAACACCCACACCGATTTTGTCGCCCTCGGAAATCATATTATATTTTTTTACAGCTCCAAGGACCTTATCTGTCATCGCGAATCCTTTCAAGAGTTGAAAACATTGTAAATTCAGGGTTCCATGCGACCTCAACATTTGAAGTTTCGCCGTGTCTGTTCTTGGCGATTATTATTTCGCCAGTATTTGCTACAACATTTTCAGGGTCTTCATTATTTTTCGGTCCGTTATTATAGTAATCTTCACGGTGAATCATAAGTACAATATCTGCGTCCTGCTCAATCGAACCAGATTCACGAAGGTCGGTAAGCTGAGGACGGTGATTGTCCGACTTTGCGGCAGTACGCGAAAGCTGTGAACAGGTAATAACGGGTATATTCAAATCCTTTGCCATTATTTTAAGGCTTCGGGTTATTTCTGAAACCTCATTAACTCGGCTGTCGCTTTTCTTTGTACCGCTCATAAGCTGTAAGTAGTCAATAAATACACAGTCAACGTCCTTCATTCTCTGTACTCTTGCCTTCATTTCGGGAACGGTTATGTTGGTAGTATCGTCAAAATAAAGCTCCGCCTTTGCAAGCGTCTGAAGAGCTGTACCCATCTTTTCCCAATCGGCGTCATTAACCTGACCCGTTCTGAGCTTTTGGCTGACAATTCTTGCCTCTGTTGAAATAATTCGCTGAGCAAGCTGTTCCTTTGACATTTCCAGCGAGAAGAAAAGAACCTTTCGCCCGCTGACAGCAATATTTCTCGCCAAATTCAGCGCAAGCGCCGTTTTACCCATACCGGGTCGAGCGCCCAAAAGGATTAAGTCGGAACGGTGAAATCCGCCTGCAAGATATTTGTCAAGCAGTGAAAAGCCCGTCGGAAAGCCGAGGTACTGTTCACGCACGGCAGGGTCGTCCTTATTAAGATTATTAAGTCTTTCAAAAACCTCATTTATGATAATGTCGGAAATTTTAGACGGACCTGAGGTTGTTTTTCCTCTTCTTATGTCATAAATTTTCTGCTCCGCCATATCAAGCAACGTTTCAGTAGGCGTTGTCTGCGCATTTGCCTCGTCAAGCACATCCGAACAGGCTGCCATTAAAGTACGAAGATAAAACTTGTCGACTATTATGTCAACATAGCTTGAAACATTTTTTGTTGACGGAACTGAGTCTGCAAGCTTCATTAAATAAGTCTTGCCGCCTATATCGTCATAAACGCCGTCTTTTTTCAACTCTTCAAGAACAATAAGCGGGTCTATTTTACCGCCCAAAGCGTCAATACTGACTATTGTTCTGAAAATACTCTGATGCTGAGGAAGATAAAAATACTCGGGTTTAACCCTGTCCTCAACTGTATACAGGCACGGCGGGTCTTTAAGTATTGACCCCAATACCGCCTGCTCTGCGTCAAGGCTGTACGGCTCGCCGACAACACTCGCGGCAGGTGAAAATTTCTCACTCATAATTTTTCTCCAAATAAGCTGAGGGGAGCCGAATGCGATATGGTTTAATCAGCACATTTCCGCCTAAGCTTCGTTAAAATTTTTGAAAACAGACTGTTTATGCTTCGGAAACGGCAACAGTCATTTCAGCCGAAATATTTTGATAAAGCTTAACATCTATTTTGTATGAACCGAACGCTTTAATGTCATCCATTGTAATTTTACGCTTGTCAACGTCAACTCCGTACTGTTTTTTTATTTCGGCAGCTACGTCCTTTGACGTTACGGAACCGAACAGTCTGCCGCTCGTACCTGCTTTTGCCGTAAGCTTTACGGTTTTTCCGTTTATCTTTGCCTTTGACTCATTTGCCGCGGCGATTTCAAGGTCAAGCTTGTGCTGTGTTGCCTGTTCTCTGTTGCGAAGCTCTGTAAGGCTCTGCGCATTTGCCTCAACAGCAAGACCTTTAGGAAAAAGGAAATTTCTTGCATAGCCGTCGCTAGCCTTTACCTTTTCGCCTTTTTTACCCAGACCCTTAACGTCTGCTTTAAGAATTACGTCCATATTCTTTCCCTCCGTTTATTTATTCGTTTAACAGTTTTACTGCTTTTATTGCTTTTTTTAATTTATTAAGCGCTTCTTCAAATGTTATGTCGGGCATTTGGCAAGCCGCCATTGTTCTGTGACCTCCGCCGCCCATATTTTCCATTACAAGCTGAACATTTACATTTCCGTATGAACGGGCGGAAACATTTATCACATTGCCTGTTTTAAAGAGGATATACGACGCTTCAACGCCGTCAACTCCCAGAAGCTCATCTGCCGCCTGCCCTGCAATAATTCTGACATTTTCCGATTCAAAATCCACAACTCCGACTGCCGAGCCGCCGAAGATAACGGAATTTTTTACAACCTCGCTCTTTTCCTTTTGAGTTTTTAAGCTGTTTGAGAAAAGCCGTTTAACAGAAACCGTGTCCGCTCCCGCCGCGCGTAAGTATGCCGCCGCCTCAAAGGTAGCAACTCCGGTTTTCATAACAAAATTTTTCGTGTCGAGCGTGATTCCCGAAAGAAGAGCTTCGGCGCTTTTTTGTGTAAGCGAAATACCGTTCTGCATATACTCAATAAGCTCAGTAACCATTTCCGACGCAGAGGACGCATTCGGTTCGTGATAAAACACCACCGCTTTGCTTATATGGTCAACGGTTTTTCTGTGATGGTCAATTACAATAATCTTTGACACCGTATCAAAAATCTGCGGCGCCTCAATAAACGACTGTCTGTGAGTATCTACAATTATCAGCAAAGTATTTTCGCCGACAAAGCTTACGGCTTCATCGGGAGAAATAATCTTATTTTCAATCGGCGTTCCGTTCAAATGTGAAATCAGAGGAGACGCCAGCGTCATCGTTTTATCAATCACTATTTTACAGTCTGTATTTAATGACGCGCAAATCTCAGCAACACCCACTGCCGCGCCGACTGCGTCAAGGTCCGAATTTCTGTGTCCCATAACGAGAACATTGTCTGCGCTCTCAATTATTTGGCTTACAGCCGAGGCAACCATTCTGGCTCTTACCTTTGTTCTTTTCTCAGCTGACTGAGAAACTCCGCCGAAAAATTCATAATCATTATTTCCGTTATTAAAGGCAACCTGATCTCCGCCTCTGCCCAATGCCATATCAAGAGCCTGCTTTGCAGAATTTTCGCAGTCGGTAAGACTTTTTCCGCCCGAAGCGCCTACTGAGAGCGTTATTCCCGCTTTATTGCCGCCGTAAGTGTAATTCCGAACCGCCGACAATACGGAAAATTTTTCCGCTTTCATTTTTTCTGCATTTTCAATATCCGTAACGAGCATAAATTTGCCGTTGCCAAGCTTTCTTATAAGGCTGTCATATTTAGTAAACCAGTTTTCTGCAAGACCCTCAACGCCTGAAATAATTTCCGAAACCTGACCCTCGCGCATATTACGGAAATTTTCTTCGGCAAAGTCAAATGTCATAAACATAACGACCGGTCTTGAATTTCCGTATAAAAGCCTGTATTCTTTAAGCTTTGTATCTTCAATAAAGTAGAGGGCATAGAGCGTTTCCTTCTTGTACTCGGTAAATGAGTGAAAAGCCGTGTAGCTTTTTCCGTTATATTCGCACTCAAGAGTATCTGTCTCTCTTATTTTTTCAGCGCCGATTCCGCCTGTAAACTGAGTGATGCTGTCGCCCGCAGGAACAGTATCGGCGACAATTTTCTTTCTGAATGCCGAATTGCACCACATTATTTTACTGTCGCTTCCGAAAATAGCCACGGGAATTGAAAAATTCTCAAGTCCGTTCCCGTTCTCAGCCGAAATAAAGCTTTGACAGGCATTTATTCTCGCAAGCAGTCTTTTGAACTGAAAATTTTTAACCGATACGGCAAAAATGAGAAGAAATACGATTACAGCTAATTCAGCCAATGCGATTTTATAGTTGTAAAACAGCGTTACAAAGCACAAAACCAGAGAAACAGCAATTGAAAAAAACGTTACGGGATAAACCGAAAACAGCTCTTTAAATGATATACTTGTTTTAACGGCAGACTTTTTTCCCATTACCGTCACCTCTCAGAAAATATTAAACAGAAGTAATTACGGGCAGTACCATAGGACTGCGTTTTGTTCTGTCATAAAGAAGTCTTGAAATGTCGTCACGCATACGGTTTCTGATAACTCCCCAGTCAATAAAGCCGTCATGTATGCACTCGTCAATTACAATTTGTGCCACAAGCTTTGCCTCTGCAATAAGCTTTTCGGAATCGCGCACAAATACAAAGCCTCTTGAAATAACGTCGGGACCTGCAACCAGCTTACCCGTTTCCCTTTCGATTACGGCGCTTATAATCATAAGTCCGTCCTCTGCCAAGCGTTTACGCTCTCTGATAACCGCATTGCCCACATCTCCGACACCGTAGCCGTCAACGAAAACCTGACCCGCAGGAACGTCGGAAGCCTGAGTCATTTTACGCTTTGTAAGCTCAACCTGTCTGCCGTTATCGGCAATAAAAATATTCTTGGGACTGATACCCATACTCTCCGCTAAAGCGGCATGCTTTTGCAAATGCTTCTGCTCGCCGTGAACGGGAATAAAGAATTTCGGCTTTGTAAGACTCAGCATAAGCTTAAGCTCTTCCTGACAGGCGTGACCTGAAACATGAACGTCATACATTCGCTCATAAACGACCTCAGCGCCGCGCTTTAAAAGCTCATCAACAACCTTACCTACCGTTTTCTCGTTGCCGGGTATGGGCGTTGCAGAAATAATAACATAATCGCCGTTTCCGATTTCAACTCGTCTGTGTTCGGAAAATGCCATTCTGTAAAGGGCCGACATAGGCTCGCCTTGACTGCCCGTCGTTATAATTACAAGCTTGTCGTGGGGATAGCGCGAAATTTGGTCTATACTGATTAAAATTCCGTCGGGAACACGCAAGTACCCAAGCTCCGCCGCCGTTGCGACAACATTTTCAAGGCTTCTGCCGGAAAGCGCTACCTTTCTGCCCACGGACTCGGCAACATCAATAATCTGCTGAACACGGTGTATATTGGAAGCAAAGGTTGCGACAATAAGCCTTTTGCCGTCAGCCTTCGGGAACAGTCTTTCAAACGATTCGCCCACAGTTCTCTCACTCGGTGTAAAACCCGGGCGCTGAGCGTTTGTCGAGTCGGAAAGCAGACATAAAATGCCCTTTTCGCCGAGCCTTGCAATTCTTGAAAGGTCAATAACCTCGCCGTCAATGGGTGTGGTGTCGATTTTAAAGTCACCTGTTTGAAGAATTACTCCCGCAGGCGTAGTTATTGCAAGGGCCAATGCGTCGGGAATTGAATGGTTAACGTGAATTGCCTCAACCTCAAATGAGCCGAGCTGAACCTTGCCCTTGGGCTTTATTTCGTTAAGCTTTACTTTATCAAGAATTTTATGCTCCTCAAGCTTGCTTTTAATAAGACCCAACGTCAGCTTTGTTCCGTAAACGGGAATGTTATAATTCTTTAAGAGATACGGAAGTCCGCCGATATGGTCCTCGTGACCGTGAGTTATAAAAATCCCCTTGATTTTATCCTTGTTTTTCTCAACATAAGCAAAATCCGGAATAACCAAGTCAACGCCCAGCATTTCAGGCTCGGGGAAAGCCAAGCCGCAGTCAACCAAAATCATTTCGCCATCATATTCATAAAGGGTCATATTTTTGCCGACCTCGTTAAGTCCTCCGAGGAAAGCGATTTTTACGCTTTTTTCGGGCATCTGCTTTTTCGGCTTCGGTCTTCTGTCCTGATTTACTTTTCCGTTCTGTTTCTGATTCGGCTTCCTGTCATACTTTTGATTTTTTTTAGGCGCCTGCTTCTTTTGCGATGCGTTATTACTGATATTGCTGCGCTTTTTATTATTGCTCGCATCTTTTGCGCCGATTGCGCGTTTTTCGGCTTTTTTGTTTTTGTTTTCAGCCATACAATCCTCCGTAAATTTTCATTCTGATATACAATGCTAATATACAATATTTATTAAATATATGTAAAAATTCCCATAGTAATACAATTATATAGTTTAATTATAATACTCCGATTTCCTTTTATTGTCAAGAAACAGTTAAGCATAAATTTATATTGAAATAATATTTTCGGCGTGGTAAAATTATAGCGTCATAAAATATTTTTGATAAATTAAAACGAGTTTATACAAGAGGGAAAAAATATGCCGCTTACAAAAGTTGAAATATTTACAGACGGAGCATGCTCAGGAAATCCCGGTCCGGGCGGTTGGGGCGCAATTCTCCGTTGCAAAAGTACCGAAAAGGAATTGTCCGGCGGTGAAAGCAGCACCACAAACAACCGAATGGAGCTTTTAGCCGTTATCAACGCTCTTTCGGCTCTTAACCGTAAATGCGATGTGACGATTTATACTGATTCGCAGTATGTTGTAAACGGAATTACAAAAGGCTGGGCGAAAAGCTGGAAGAGGAAGCAATGCTGATTTGCGACAAAATTGTTGT
>CANARN010000024.1 GCA_947364045.1 uncultured Clostridia bacterium | reverse complement strand
AATATTTTTTCATATTTGGCGCCCAAAATGGTAAGAAGATTAAAATTTTATACGGATTTTGATTTTAGAAGAGAGTATATGAGCCTTCATAACTTTATAAAAAACGGCTCTTATATTGATCTTGATTATATATATTCCTATCTGTCGGACGAGGGCGGGGAGTGTCCCTTGGATTTTGACAGAGTGAGTGAAAATACCTCTCAGTTTACCGTGGTTGCAACAAATGCCCAAAGCGGAAAAGCGGAGTACTTCAGCAGGAACGATTTCGGAAAAAATTCTTATGACGTTTTTAAAATGTCAAGCTGTATACCGATTGTAAATAAGGCTTATCCTCTCGGACAGAACAGTTATTATGACGGCGGGCTGTCAGACCCTGTGCCTGTCAGAAAAGCGTTTGAGGACGGCTGTGACAGAGTGGTAATTTGTCTTACGCGCCCTGTGGAATACAGAAAACGGCATCGCTTTCCGCAGAAAATATGTGACAGAGCGTTGCGCGAATACCCTGAAATAGCTAAAACGCTCATAACATCGGTTGATAAATACAATGATGATGTTGACTATATTCAAAAGCTTCAGAATGAAGGAAAGGTGCTTATTGTCGCGCCGAAAAGCTGTTGCGGAGTTGAAACCTTGTCAAGAAAAAGAAAAAATATTGAAAAGCTTTATGCGCTCGGTTATGAGGATGCCCAAAAAATTATAGATTTCATAAAGGAGTAGATGAGGTTATGAAAAAAATTACTGCTTTTTTAGTGTTGATTACTTTAATTTTTTGCTTTGCTTCCTGCGGTAAAACGAAGCAATATAAAAAAATAGGAGATACTCCTACAATGGCGGCGGCAACGCTTAGCAGTTCAAAAGAAACAAGTGAGAGCGAAAGCGCTTCGAGTAAAAAGGATACGGGCGAAGAGAACAGTGAAAGCGAAACGGAAGCTCAAACCTCGGGCAGAAAGCCGTCATCTCCAAAAAACACCCGTCCGAATAATACAAGACCTGTACCGTCAAGCACGAAACCGCAGACAAAGCCTACTGAAGCTGCGTCGGGAAATTCGTCGGAACCGTCCTCTTCTTCGGAAAAGCATTCCGAGAAAGAGTCTACGTCGCAACTAACGGAGCCTGCTCCGTCTTACAGCGAGCCTGAGGGCAGTACAGCAGATACAGGCAACGATTAATGAAAATAAAAATTTTAGTTTCAGTGAAAAAAATATGGGACGGTGTTAAACCGTCCCATATGTATTAGAGCCTTAAATTTATCAGTAATAACGGTAAACGGCGATTACCTTTCCTAAAATGATTACCTCGTTTGTAATAATAGGCTCAAAAGCGTCGTTTTCGGGCTGTAAACGGAAATGTCCGTTTTCCTTATAAAAGCGTTTTACCGTCGCTTCATCCTCTATCATTGCGACAACAATTTCACCGTTGACAGCAGTTGGTGTTTTTTCGGCAATAACAATGTCGCCGTCTAAAATACCTGCCCAGAGCATACTCTCGCCGCGAACTCTGAGGGCAAAGAGAGATTTATCCCTTGAAACCCTGCCGTTATATGCAATGTAGTTTTCGATTTGCTCAACCGCTAAAATGGGCATACCGGCGGTGACGGTGCCGAGAAGCGGAACGCTTGTGACGTTTTCAGCCTGACCGAGTACGCGTATTGACCGCTTTAACATAGGGTCGCGCTCAATGTAGCCTGCTTCTTCAAGCGCGTCAAGATTTGCCTGAACCGATGACGTTGAGCGGAGTCCCACTGCCGCTCCGATTTCTCTTACTGAGGGCGGAACGCCGCACTGGCTTCGCTCGCAGAGAAATTCATAAATTTTTTGCTGGGTATCGTTAATAGGGCGCATAAAAATACCTCCCGAATTTTTTTACAGCGTAAGAAAAAATAATTTTTAAGATAAAAAACAACATTTCAACTGTTTGCAGATATATTCTAACATATAATTTCAGAAAAAGCAAACATTTGTTTGCTGTTTTGCAAAAAATTTTTAAAATTTTAATTAAAATTGCAATAAAATCCGTTTTTTTCGTAAAACAACAGTAATTTTTTATTACAAAACTAAAATGTTATAAAATTGTTCATAATTTTTCAAAAATTTTGCAATATTTTTTTATTATTATATAGACGTACTCACAAGACAGCTTGTGAGTAACATACCCCATCCTCAAACAACCCCTTAGACTGAGTATTCAGTCGGAAAAACGTACGTTCCGCAAGCGTACGTTTTTTTCTTTATAAAATCAGATTAAATCAAAAAAGCAGAATAAGCAAAAACCAACTCGGCAATAATAAGTCCGAGGTGATAATTTTGAAAAAAAATAATGAGAAACAGAAAAGAGCAATTTATTCTGCGGCTGCCATAGTGCTTTGCGCAGCGGCATTAGGTTCTTTTTGGCTGAGCAATAAAAATACCGAAAAAGTTAAACCGGAAAATATGAGCGAAAGCTCAAATGTGATGACAACCGAAAATCCGCCTCAGGTAAATGTGCCTGTGACGAATGTTCCTGACGAGCGAACTGAGATAACAACCGAAAGCACAAGCTGTTATTTTGCGCTTCCGTCTGAAAATAATATAATAAAGCATTATTCAGGCGGTGAAATGGTGAAAAATGCGACAACTGACGACTGGCGGGTACACACCGGGCTTGACATTGCAGGCAAGGTAGGCGACCCTGTGAAATGTATTTTCGACGGCACGGTTACAGATGTTCGCGACGACGATTTGTGGGGGACAACGGTAACTGTTGACCACGGAAACGGCATAACTTCGGAATATCGGGGACTCGGCAGAGGCAGTACGCAGGAGGTTGGCGCGCAGATTAAAATAAATGAAAAGGTCGGAAATTTGGGTGAAATCCCCGTTGAAAAGGCGGACGGAGCGCATTTGCACCTTGAAATCTTCGAAAACGGCAAGCAAATTGACCCTGAAAAAGTAATCGGTAAAACTTATGAGCTTAAAAAGTAGAAAAAAATCTGCTGTTGAGATTTTTTCTTAAATGTGGTAAAATTTTCAGCAAGAAACCGTAAAGGATTATGGAGTTTTTATGGCTGAAATTAAAGTTTTTGAATACTGTGAAGCAAATAAAAAAAAGCATCTTGCCGCTGCGGTAAAAGAGCTGGAGGCAATGGGGGCTGAAAACATTTCTTATCTTCCGAGCGGGAAGCCTGTTGCGGAAAACTGTTTTGTAAGCATTTCCCATTCAAACGGCAGATGCGCTGTGTGCGTGTCAAAAAATCCAATAGGCATTGATATTGAAAAAATTGCGGACAGAGATTTTGAAAAGATAGTGCGAAAAACTTTCGGTAAAAAGGAAAGTGAATATTATTTTAACAACAAGTCTTTGCGGGCGTTTTATGAGATATGGACCCGCAAGGAAGCATATTCAAAAATTTCAGGCGGGGGAATACGGGATATAATGAAAGCAACGGATACTTTTTCCGTTGCAGGATATGAATTTAAAACGCAGATTCAGGACGGCTTTGCGCTGACGGTCTGCGAAAAGAAAGGTTAAGACTGAAAGCTTTATATTAAACAGCTCCCAATTGTTACGGGGGCTGTTTTTTTGTAAGGTGCGACGCACTGTTCCATACAAAATTATTGCCTCTCTTGAAAGGGCGAGGGTATCCGGTGGATGCCGAATTAACGCTGTCTGAGCCGGCAGGCGAGTAATGGAGACGGGGCAGAGTTTACAGAGGGATCTTGTCGCCCATGAAAGGGGAGATGTCAACAAAGTTGACAGAGGGGGTTATTAGTAGTCAATAAAAAATAACCCCTCAGTCTCGCTAACGCTCGACAGCTCCCCTTTCAGGTGAGCCGAGGTTGCGGGTCTCCGGCGAAGACCTCTGCGTAGCAGAAGCAACGACCGAACCTGCAGGTGAGAAGCGGCAGCCCCTATAAGATGATTTAATAAAAACTGAAAAATTTTACTGTAATTACCCATTGCAACAAATCATTGCGTGACAAATGGGCGTTAAAATGGTTTAATATATTATAATGAAAGGGGGCTTTTTATGGACGTAAATAAAAATATCAAAAAAATACGAACCGAAAAAAAGCTTACGCAGGAAGAACTTGCTCAAAAAATAAATGTCACACGTCAGGCGGTTTCGAATTGGGAAAACGCCAAGACACAGCCTGACCTTGAAATGCTTACGGCAATAGCTTCTGCGCTTGAGGTAGACTTTGAAGCCTTACTGTACGGTAAAAAATATATTAAAACAGACGGAAATACTGAAAACACAAAAAAGCTGTCGGGAATAAAAATAGTTTTGTCAGTTGTGGGTACGGTTTTTATTGCCGTTGGTTTGGTTTTTATGTTCTTTAATTTTTGGGAGGATTTCCCCGACTTTTTAAAGGTTATTCTTTCGGCGGTTCCCTTGCTTGCCGCGCAGGGCTTCGCAATTTTTGTGCTAATAAAAAAATATGGGTCAACCTCTTGGCGCGAATGTGCGGGAACGGCAATTGTGATAGGCGTGCTTTCAACGGTGGCACTTATAAACTCTGTACTGGACATTCACTGCGGAACGGAAAACTGCCTTGTAATAGATTCTATTTTGTGTATTCCTGCGGTTTTTCTGTTTGACGCTGTAGTGCCGCTTACGGTGTGCTTCGGAATGGCGGTGTTTATGAGCGCATACGGGTATTTTCTGCCTGCAATACTGTTTATTTTGATATGCACGGCATTTTTGGTGTATAACAGGAAAAAGGTATATGACACAAGGTATTCGATAGGTGCTTTTGTAAACATATTAGCTGTAGAGCTTTTTGCTTTTTGCTCCGCTTTCTTCCAAGACAATTTGTATGCAGGAGAGACTGCGACAATATTTTGGTCAATTGCTTTGATTTTGCCTTTTGCAGTGGCGTTAATACCGTTTAACGCTGACTCTGTTTTTGCAGCTTCTGTTAAAATATTCAGCTTATTCGGAAGCCTGATTGTGATGGCAGCAATGCTTTTTGTCGGCGCAGAAATCATTGTCAGCGAAAAGAAATATCTGCTTTTTGCAATACCTCTTGCAATTCTTTTGTGCGCATACGGCATTTGCTATTACCTTAAGTACAGGGACAGTGACGAAACAGATGCATTTACGATAGCTTCGGGAATAAGTGTTTGCGCTTGGATGATAAATTATCTTATTTGCTTTTTGCCGCGGTTATTAAATCACGGCAACGGAAATACTGAATTTTTTGTATCTGTTTCATACTTTATTGCTGTTGTATACGCAGTGTGCGTAATTGCCGACGGTATGACAAGCATAAGCTTTCTTAAGGTTAATTTGGGCTTGATTGCAGGCTTTATAAACCTTATGATCGGACTTCAACTGTTTTCTCCCGATGTGTTTGAAATAGGAATATCACTTCTTCTTTTCGGAGCGGCGCTTATAGGGGTTAATGTCTATATGGCTTACCGCAAAAAGAGTGAGGAAGAAGAGGTCAGCATTTCTTCGGAGGTGACGGAAAATGACGAAAAATAAAAAAATCTTTGCAGCTTGTTTATTTGTTTTTCAAATTTTTATTATAGCGGGGCTTGTCGTTTACAGTGCGTTGTTTTCCTCTGTTTTAGACCGCTTCGGCAAGGAATATAAAATTGACGTTGAGCCGCATTTGTCTGTTTCAGGCGGAGTGTGCCGTTTTGATTTGGAGTCCGGTTTTTGGTATGCGGACAGAAAGGTATATATTGTACCTGACAGTCAGGAAGGATTTTATGAAATAAGCAGTTATTATGACGCGCCGAAAACGGCAGTGGATTACATTTACTGTAAAGACCGTGAAAAATTTTTCCCTGAAACAAGAGAGTATGAGCTGAAAAATGCGGAGTCGTTAGATTCGTATTATTCATTTGACGAAAAAGACGCTTATGTAACAGTTAAGGTGTTTATGGGAAAAGCTGAAGTTACGGGCGTTTACTGCGGCGGTATTCCCATAGAGGAATATGTGGAAAAGTTAAGTAATTCTTGATTAGTTGAAAATTTTGTGTTTGGGAGATTCGCTCCATCGACAGAGAGCGGCAGTATGTCG
The DNA here is from genome assembly GCA_947364045.1 of uncultured Clostridia bacterium. Taxonomy (GTDB): domain Bacteria; phylum Bacillota; class Clostridia; order Oscillospirales; family Acutalibacteraceae; genus Fimenecus. The sequence goes on along the minus strand of CANARN010000024.1, from coordinate 24,658 downwards.
ATAAACTGATTTGCAATAGCAAATTAAAAAAGTTTTTGCCTATCTTTTTTAGGCGGCATACCGTGGAAAACAACAGAAACAGTAAGCTTTATTACGGGCAGATGTGGGCATCTGCCGCTACGGTTAATTTTACCGCTTTAGCGGTGGATGGAGTGGTTATCCTTTTATAAAAGAAGGGCAGGTGTGAAAACCTGCCCTTACGCTTTATTTGTATTAGTATTATTCCTCGTCTTTTTTACGTGCCTGATAATCTGCGATTACCTTATCGGCAACCATTTTCGGCGCTTCCTCATAGCGTGTAAAATCAAAGGTAAAGCTGCCTCTGCCTGCCGTAACGGAGCGGAGAACCGTTGAGAAATTGCTCATTTCAGCCATAGGCACCTCGGCTGTAAGCTCCTGAATTTTCGGGTCGTCTGTCGGTCCCATTCCGAGAACTCTGCCGCGGCGTTTTGTAACGTCGCCCATAACGGTTCCGAGCTTGTCATCGGGCATTAAAACCTTTAATGTGCCGATAGGCTCCAAAATTACGGGATTTGCCTGCGGAATACCGGCTTTGTAAGCCATTGATGCGGCAGTTTTGAATGCCATTTCCGAAGAGTCAACGGGGTGGTATGAGCCGTCGTAAAGAACTGCGCGAACACCTACCATCGGGTAGCCTGCAAGAACGCCCTCACGTACTGACTCTGTAAGACCCTTTTCGACTGCGGGGAAGAAGTTTTTGGGAACTGCGCCGCCGACAACCTCTTCCGTAAATTCAAGTCCGTCGGAAACACAGGGTTCAAATCTCACCCAAACGTCACCGAACTGACCGTGGCCGCCCGACTGTTTTTTGTATTTGCCCTGAGCCTTTGCGGTACTGCGAATTGTTTCACGGTATGCAACCTTAGGAACTGTCAAATCAACGTCAATTCCGAAGCGGTTTTTGAGCTTTGAAACAATAACGTCAAGGTGCATTTCGCCCATTCCCGAAAGAACCTGTTCTCTTGTTTCTTTGTTTGTAACGTAAGAAATTGAGGGGTCTTCTTCAATAAGCTTGTAAAGACCTTGAGCGGCTTTGTCCTCTTCGCCCTTTTTGCGAACCTTGACTGCCATTGAAAGGCAGGGCTTGGGAGCGGCGACAGGCTCTAAAATAACCTGTTCCTTGGGGCTTGAAAGTGTGTCGCCTGTTTTAAGCGATGAAAGCTTTGTAAGCACGCCGATGTCGCCTGCTGTAATCTCTTTCATTTCCTCCTGCTTGCCGCCTATTAATGTAACGATTTTGCCGATTTTTTCATTTTCACCTGTGCGCATATTAAGAACCGGTGTGTCGGACGCAAGCCTGCCTCTGACTACCTTTACAAATGAAAGCTTACCGATGAATGCGTCGGAAACTGTTTTAAAGCAGATTGCAGCGAGAGCGCCGTTTGCGTCACACTCGATTTCTGCTGCGTCACCGTCGGGAGTAGATGCAATTTCCGAAGCTCCCGATTTTGCGCTCGGAGCAGTCCACACAAGACCGTTAAGAAGCTGGTCAACGCCCGCGCCTGTAGCGCCTGCAACGGCTAAAACGGGAATTAAAAGACCCTCTTCAATTCCTGCGCAGAAGCCCTGAATTATTTCCTCCTGAGTGAATTTTTCACCTGAAAAATATTTTTCCATCAAAGCTTCGTCTGCTGAGGCGACGGACTCCATAAACGCCTCGTGAAGTTCATTTATTATCGGGTCGTCGGGAATTGCCGTTTTTGTAGATTTACAGCCGTTATATTCATAAGCCGAGTCTGTAATAAAGTTAACGTAGGATTTAACGAGATTACCTTCCATATAGGGCACTACCGTCGGGCAGAGCGTACTGCCCCATCTGCCCTTGAGCGCTTCGTAGGTTTTGTAGAAATTTCTGTGGTCGGAGTCGGTCTTTGTAATGGCAAAAACTCTTTTAAGTCCGTTCTTGCCTGCGGCTTTAACCGCCTTTTCCGTGCCGACATCAACTTCAGACCCTGCCGAAGTAACTATAAGTGCCGTTTCTACTGCTCGCAGAGCCTCTGTCTGGCTGTTTTCAAAATCAAAAAGACCCGGAACGTCAATAATATTGAGCTTTGTGTTGTCCCATTCAAAAGCCGCTAAAGCGGAGGAAACCGAACAGCCTCTTTTCTTTTCCTCATCGTCATAGTCAAGAACGGCGGTGCCTGAAGCTACAACGCCCAAGCGGTCTGTAGCGCCTGCAGTGTAAAGCATTGCCTCGCAGAGTGTGGTTTTTCCCTTACCGCCGTGACCTATGACGGCTATGTTTTTAATATTTTCTGCTGAATAAGGTTTCATAAAGTTTTTCCCCTTTATATAGTAGGTGTCTGTTAACGGCGAAGAGCATGTCACTTACAAAATTTTGCACTATTCACCAATATTTTTAACAAAAATTATTAACAGTGTAGAAAAATTATAGCATAATTGCACAAATAATGCAAATGAATTTAATTTATATATCCTACAATATTTATATTATGTTTTTGTGCAATATACTATTTATGATTGTTGATTTTTTGTATTTATGACTGTATAATAAAACCATAACGATTTTTCGGAGGAAAATATGGAGTTAACTAAGTACGAACAGCTAAGGCAGAAGCATCCGTCATTTGTATATAAGGATTACAGTCTGACGGAAACGGACGGCAATATTTTAATAAGATATGATTTCTGTTTGGAAAACGGGGCTGAATTTCACCCGGAAATCAGAATTCCGACAGCAAATCTGGATATTGTGAACGATTATAATTCCGAATGCGCGAAAAGAATAATATTTTCTCTCGGAATGGTAGAGCTGGTTTCCTATTGGAAATGCGCATGTCCGCCTAAGATTTATGTTGATTGCGGATACCTTGACGCATTTGACATTCGCTGGTGGAAAAGACTTTATTTCGGGGGATTGGGCGAATTTCACTATATAAACGGAATAAACACCGACGAAGAGCGGTTCACGGACATTGTCTGCCGTTTTGAGCATAAGATTTACCCTGCGTTTGAATACAACAGTAAGGGTAAAAACTTAATTGCCGTGGGCGGAGGCAAGGATTCCGCCGTTACTGCTGATTTGCTTAAAGAATTTAAAAATGACAATCTTTTCTTTACTGTAAACGATCAGGAGGCGAGAACTCAAACCGTATTAAAGGCAGGATACGGCGAAGACAGAATAGTTAAAACCTACAGAACGATTGACAAAAATCTGTTGGAGTTAAACGCAAAGGGCTATCTTAACGGTCACACGCCGTTTTCGGCAATAGTAGCGTTTCTCTCGCTTTACTGCGCTTACCTTACGGGCGCTGAGAACATTGTACTGTCAAATGAGAGCAGCGCAAACGAGTCGAATATCAAAGGCTCAAAAGTTAATCACCAATATTCAAAATCCTTTGAATTTGAAGAGGATTTCAGAAAATATGTCGAGAAAAATATAATGAATGAGATAAGCTATTTTTCGCTTTTGCGTCCCTTTAACGAATTGCAGATAGCGAAATATTTCGCGAAATGCCCCGAATTTTTGCCGGTATTCCGAAGCTGTAACAGGGGCAGTAAGAAAAATATCTGGTGCGGAAAATGCGCAAAATGCCTTTTTGTATTTATTATGCTGTCGCCGTTTATTGAATATGAAAAATTAGTCAATGTTTTCGGCAACGATATGCTGAACGACGAAGAAATGACAAAGGATTTTGACGGTCTTGTAGGAATCAGCGGAATTAAGCCGTTTGAATGTGTCGGCACGCCTGAAGAAATAAAGCTGGCACTTTTCCTGCTTGATAAAAAAACAGACGGCGAAAAACCGTTGCTTCTCAAAAGGTTCAACGAAAAGGCGGATAAAAGCGGAATTGATTTGGGACTACTCAAAAGCTACAACGCCGCACACAATATTCCTGATAAATTTTTACCGCAGATGATGGAGATGTATTCTTATGTTGCCGAAGATAATTGAATTTTTAAAGGATAAAAAAATACTGATTTTAGGCTTCGGCAGGGAAGGGCAGTCGAGCTTTTCGTATATCCGCAAATATCTGCCGGAAAAAGAGCTGACAATAGCTGACGGTAAGGAACAAATTTTACCCGACGGCTTTACAAAGGGAATTTTCGGCGAGAACTATCTTGATTTTCTCGGCGAATTTGACGTTGTTCTGAAATCTCCCGGTATTCCGTTTAAGTGTGTAGAAATTCCCGAAAATGCGCTTATCACCTGTCAGCTTGATTTGTTTTTGAAATATGCACCCTGTAAAAAAATAGGCATTACAGGCTCAAAGGGCAAAACCACTACCTCAACGCTGATTTTCAAAATGCTTGAAAAATCAGGTGTAAACGCCGTTTTAATGGGCAATATGGGTCTTCCCGTGCTTGATTATATTGAAGAGGTTGAGGACAAAATCGCTGTCATTGAAATGTCGAGCCATCAGCTTGAATTTACATGCACTTCACCTGATGTTGCGGTTATTACAAATATATATGAAGAGCATCTGGAGCATTACAAGGGCGGAATGGCAGGCTATGTGGGCGCAAAGCTCAATATTGTAAAGCACCAGACGGCAGATGATACTTTCGTTTACAACGGCACGCAGGGGCTTACCGAATATATAGATGTAAATTCGCTTAAATCAAAGGTTATTGCCGTTAAAGAGGATGATGAAATTCCGTTTAAAGCAGAAAATCCCCATTTGAAAGGCAAGCATAACAGACACGATATTTTACTTGCCTTTACTGCGGCGTCAGTTTTGGGTGCAACTGCTTTCGGCGCAGAAGCGGCAATTGCCGATTTTAAGGGAATAGAACACCGAATGGAGTGCGTCGGCGAATTTAAGGGTATAACCTTTTACAATGATTGCATAGCCACTATTCCTCACGCTGTAATGTGCGCGGTTGAGGCACTGAACGCAAAAACACTTATTTTCGGCGGAATGGACCGGGGAATTGACTACACGGACTTTGCACGCGATTTGGAGAACAGCTCTTTGGAGGCCTTAATCGGCACAAAGACAACGGGACATAAAATAATTGATATGATGCAAAAAAACGGTACGGCGAAAAAGCTTTTCAAGGCGGAAAATGTTGAAGATGCAGTAAAAACAGCTTTTGAAAATACGGAAAAAGGCGGAATTTGTATTTTGTCACCCGCTGCGCCAAGCTACAACGAATACAAAAACTTTGAGGAAAAAGGCAGATTTTACAAGGACTGCATAAAAAAATACGGGGAGTAAACACGAATGGATTTGACGGAAAAACAGTTAAAGGCTGAATATGTTTTTAAAGGAAAAATATTTAATACCCGTGTTGACGAGGCGCTGATGCCAGACGGTAAAACGGCGGTAAGAGAGGTTGTGGAGCATAACGGCGGAGTTATGGTGGCACCTTTGGACAGCGACGGAAATCTTTATTTTGTTGACCAGTTTAGGTACCCTTATTCACAGGTCGTTACGGAATTGCCTGCGGGAAAGCTGGAGAAGGGCGAAGACCCGTATGACGCGGGTATTCGCGAGCTTCGTGAGGAGACAGGTGCTACTGCTAAAAAAATTGTGAGCCTCGGAACACTTTATCCGTCGCCGGGGTACTGCGGAGAAATTATTCACCTGTATCTTGCGACAGGGCTTTCATTCGGCGAGCAAAGTCCCGATGAGGACGAGTTTTTAGAGGTTAAAAAAATCCACATTTCAAAAGCGGTTGAAATGGTGATGAACGGCGAGCTGCCCGACAGTAAAACGCAGGTGGGAATTCTTAAAATCGCAAGACTTTTAGATGAAGGAAAAATATGAGTAAGGAAAAATATGAGTAAAAGAAAAATAGTTTTAGCTTCAAAATCGCCGAGAAGAAAAGAAATCCTTGAAAAAGCAGGCTATGATATTGAAATAAGAGTACAGGATGCGGACGAAACACTGCCGAAGGGTATTTTGCCTGAGAAAGCCGTTAAAATGCTTGCCGAAATAAAGGCGTCGGCGGTAAAGAGAAGTAGCGGCGAAATTGTGATAGGCGCAGACACGGTGGTGTCGCTTGACGGCGAAATACTCGGTAAGCCGAAGGATGAAAACGAAGCGTTTTTAATGCTTAAAAGGCTTTCGGGCAGAGAACACGAGGTGTTTACGGGCGTTTGCATTATGACTGATACAAATAAAAAAGTGTTTTCCGATTGTTCTGCTGTGCGGTTCAAAAACCTCTCGGATGAAGAAATAACCGATTACATTAAAAGCGGCGAGCCGATGGACAAGGCGGGAGCCTATGGAATTCAAGGGCTTGGAGGAGAATTTGCAGCTGTAACCTGCGGCAGTTTTTACAATGTTATGGGTTTTCCGATAGAAAAATTTAATAAAAATTTTTTGGAAATTTCAAAAATCGGTTGACATTTTGTTAAATTTATTGTAAATTTAGTGTGTATATGTTAGATATTTGTGCAAGGTTAAGTTTATCTTCACATTATCTTAAAATGAAAGGGGAGCCACGAATATGGCGAAAAAGGTTAAAACACCCGAAGAAGTTCAGGCATCTATGGAAAAAAAGATAGCCAAAAGAGCTATTTTCTTCGGCACATTCAGAAAAGCGCTTGCTTTATTTTTGGGTATAGCTTTTACCTTTGCAATGGTTCAGATTGCATTTACTAAAAATGCGGGCGTTACTACGGCAGGCGGAACAGGTTCCGTTCAACCGGCGGACACCACTGAACAGAAGCAGGTTGACCTTGCAGGTGACGATTCAACAGTTGCAGAAGGCGAATCTGTTACAGACAAAGAAGGCAATGTTACAGTAGGTCTTTCAAAGGCAGACGCTGTAAAATTACTTAATTCCGCTACTGCAAAGGCTGCAAAAGCAGGCTATGACTGGTCAAGAAAGTGCTACTATACAGATGACGGTCAGCTTCAGGTTAAGGGAAGCGGCGGCAAGGACGCGACAGAGGATTTGAATAAAATCATACATATGGTTGATCCGAATGCTTCTCTCGGCGGTGTTGTAGGCGGATTCCTTGACATAACAGGAAAAGACGAGCCTAAGGCGGCTAAAAAGGCTAAGGGCAGTTCTGCGGCTCCGGAAGGTATGAAGGATAAGTTCCTTATTAAAGAGATGACTCTTACAGAAGGCGATGTTGCACAGTTCGTTCAGACAGGCAATGTTTACAAGTTCCAGCTTGTATCCTGCTCTGACCCGAAAAAAGGCGCTGACAACGCAATTGCACATGCAACAAATGACTTTGTAACTCAGGAAGAGGTTGCGACAGATATCGCAAATGCTCTCGGCTCGCTCAGCAGACTTATTAAGGTTGAATCATCAAGCATTCAGTTCAGTGAAATTGTTATTGTAGCTGAAATCAAAAATGAACAGCTTACAAAACTTTCAATTAGCTATTTGATGGATGTTAAGAGCCTTAACCTTAAATTAACGATTGCAGGTGTTGAAGGCAACGGTAAAGGCAAGGTTGAAGCAACTTACGACAAGTTCGTTTATTAATTTTTAAAATTTTACATAGACCGAAAGGGGTTTCATTATGGCAAAGAAAGTACTTACTCCTGAGCAGCAGGAAATTAAGGCTATTAAAAAAGAAAAAAGAAGTCAGAACTGGACAAAGTTCTGGGCAATCGTGCTTGCGCTTGTACTTACAGTAGGTATTGCATTCGCAGGTAAGTCACAGGGAGAGAAGAACGCTCCCGAAGCTGCAAGCGGTAGTGGCAACACACCCGTAGCAGCTCCCACACAGGCTCCTGAAGCATCACTCTCACGTGGTGAAAATGCAATTTCAGAGGGTCAGGTTGTTAAAGACGACGAAGGTAATGAGGTTAAGGGACTTTCAAAGGCAGACGCAATTAAGCTTCTTAACGACGCAACAGCAGTTGCAGCAAAAGGCGCTTACAATTGGAAGAGAACCTGCGATTACACAAGCGACGGCGGAATTAAAACTGTATTGGACAGCAGCGGTAAGGATGCTACAAGCAAGCTTAATGACATTATTCACGGAGTAGATCCGAATGCATCTCTCGGCAGCGTTGTAGGTGGATTTATCGGTATCGGAACTAAGGAAGGCAAAGTTAAGAATGGTAAATTTGTAGCTGACGAAAACGGTAATACGCCTGACGAAAAATATCTTCTCAGAGCTATGCAGCTTACAGAAGCAGACGTTAAGGACTTTGTTCAGGAAGGCTCTGTTTACAAATTCCAGCTTAATGCTTGCGACAATCCTCAGAAGAATGCTCCTAACGCTTTGAATAACGCAACAAAAGACTTCATTACTCACGATGAAGTTAGCAACGGTATTAAGGATGCTCTTGGCGCAGCAAGTGCTGCTCTTAAGCTTGAAACATCTGATGTTACATTCTCAAACATTACAATTTCTGCAAAAATTGTTAACGGCAAGCTTTCAAACCTTGAGTTGTCTTACACCTTTGCAGCAAAGCTTGGCCTTAAAGCTGTAATTATAGGTATTACAGGTACAGGTAAAGCAGATACAAAGATTGTTTATTCTAACATAGCTTAACTTTACTGTTAAAATTTAACAATATATATTTAAACTCCCATCGTTTCGGTGGGAGTTTTTTACTGTATGTCAAAAAAAGTGTTAAAATTTTGTTCATATTTTCGTAAAAAATATTGTTGTCTTGTATTGTAATTCCACAATATATAGTATAAAATAATTATGTATATTTATACTATTTTGGATGAATACGTATTTTCCTAATATGTAAATTTAATTCCGAATATTTTCAGGGGGCCGTTAATATATGAATATGGACATAAAAGAGCTTTTCGCAAAGCTTAAATCGGGCAAAGGCAAAGGAAGAAGCAGCGGAGGCGTTGTAGCTTTCTTTGAGAAAAACCCGAAAATGAAAATAATAATACCTGCAATCTTTTTTGCAATTTCAGTACTTGTGGCGATTGTTATTGTTGTAAAAACAAGCACTGCAAAGGTGCCGGAGCTTAACGTATCGTCAGGCGAGGCAGGCACGAACAAGGTTGAGGTTCTTCCTGAGGACGTACGTGAGGCTGAAAAGCTTGACGGAATAACGGATTCCGAAATGTTTAATGAAGCTGTGCTTGCGCATCCGAAGGTAACCGCAATTATATATAACGGTGAGGGTTATTATACTGCTACCGTTGAAACCGACAATGCGCATTACCCCAATCTTACCGTCGGTCAATATGTTGCAGGCTCTGACTGGCTTGTAGAGAATATTACAGCGGATCAGGTTATTTTCTCCTGTAACGGTCAGAAAATAACGGTAAAATATTAAGTAAACAATTAACTTTACATAAATTTAGGGGGACCCAAAATGAAAAGTCTTAAGAAATTCAGCAAGCCGGCTGTGGCTCTTGCGCTGTCGCTTATTCTTATGGTAAGCGTTCTTGCGCCGCTCACCGTATTAGGCAGCGAAAATTACGGCGGCAGTAAGGGCACAGCGCTCGGTCAGTACCGCTATTATTCCGTTCAGGCAGGCGATACTGTACAGTCGATTGCTTCAAAAAACGGAATAACGGTAAGTGATATTATGACCTTTAACGGTTTGACAGCTGACACTGCTCTTTACAAAGGTCAAATTCTTAAAATTCCGCTTACGTCAAAGAACTATTCCTCAGGGCTTGCATCATCTGTAATTACAATAAAGGCAAAGGATGCTTCCGTTAAGGACCTTGTTTCCGCGCTCGCCTCAAATGCAGGCTACACGGTAATCTATAAAGGTACTGAGCAAAAGCTTTCAATTGACCTTGAAAAAGTTACGCCCTTGCGCGCGATTGACTATATAACAAGAATGGTAGGTCTTTCTTACATAAAGGACGGAAATACGATTCTTGTGTCGACAACGTCAGACCTTAATTCTACATTTGTTGACAGCCTTGTTCTTTCAAAGTTTACATTTAAGTACATAACATATAACGAGCTTATTGACCAAGCAAGCGCTTTGGGTCTCAGCGATATGAAGGTTGTGTCACAGACAAACAACGGAAGAAATGTTTGGATAAGCTCATATCCTAAAGAAACAGCAAAGCTTCACGAGCTTGTTGAAATACTTGACGTTGAAGGCAACGTAATGTCAGGCAGCTCTGCATCGGTTGCCAATTTCACCCCCATTAAAATGAATCATATATCTCCCGACGAATTTTCATCGCTTCTCGGAAATCTCGGTCTTCATACGGGAATTGTAATGGCTTCCCACCCGATGACTCTTTACGTTTTTGCAAGCGGTCAGCAGCTTTCCGAAATTATGAAGATTAAGGCTATTGTTGACACTGCTGAGGCAAAGGCTCCCGACAAGGATAATGCCGGCAGCGAAAATAAACCGGGCAGCTCAGACGATAAGGACGGCAACACTACTATTGTTTCGGGAAGCAAGACAATTGCTAAGCTTGACCTTGTGAATATTTCAAGAGCAGATGCTGAAGCGCTTATCGGCACAACTGAATATGCCGGTAAGGTTACGGCATACGGTCACGACAGAATGCTGAAGTCAATTTGGATTATGGGTGCATCTGCCGATGTTCAGGCGGTTAAGGCTTCAATTGAAAGCTATGACTCTTCAGTTGCTTCTGTTGCAAGTACTATTCATACATATGAGGCTCAGAACTGCACGGTTGCAGAGCTTATGAACAGAATTAAGCAGCTTGACCTTAAAGGCGTTTCATTCTATGAATATGACCATCCCGAGCTTACCAGCACGGTTATATGCTATTGCGACGATGTTACATGGAACAACGAGGTGCTTGACGCGCTTGTAGCGGCGGACACTGTTGATACAGGCTCTAAGATGTGGCTTCCTATCGGCGCAAAATCCGGTACAAATGCTCAAAAGAATATGGCATATCTTCAGAATACGGTTGCTTTAATGACAGAGCTTTATCCGTCGCTCTTCAGCGGAGTAAATATCAGATATGAAACATTTGTAACCGACGATCCCGAAAGCGATCCCGAAACAGGAGAGAACGTAGGCGGTTCTTACAAGACAGTAATTTACGCTTATACAACATCTGACGCTGCCACACGTATGAATAACTATATGGCCGCAATTGAAAACATTTGATTTTGTTTGCTGAGGGGTACGATTTTCGTACCCCGTTAGCCGATTTTTTTGAATATATTTATTTTTTGCTAAAAAGGACTGTATATTTTGCTTTTTTCAGATAAACCCAGTAACTATCCCGTAAAGCTTGAAGATTTACTTCGCCTTACTGTTGAAAAAAAAGGCTCCGACCTTCATATTGTCAGCGGTATTGAACCGTGTATCAGAATAAACGGCGACCTTTGCCGTCAGTCAGATCTTCCGAAGATGGCACCTGAAGATGTTGAACAGCTTTTGCTTCAGGTTATTACAGACCGTCAGCGCCGCGAATTTGAAGAGGAGTGGGAGCTTGACCTTGCGGTTTCCGTTCCGCAATGCGCCCGTTTCAGAGGAAATGTTATTGTTCAGAGAGGTACAATTGCCGCTGTTTTCAGAGCAATTCCCTTTTCAATTCCCGAGCTTGATAAGTTAGGACTTCCCAATGACGTTAAACGTCTTTGCAACCTTCCCAGAGGCCTGGTGCTTGTTACGGGACCTACCGGTTCCGGTAAATCGACAACGCTTGCCGCGATGATTAACTATATAAATGACAATTATGAAACTAATATTGTTACGGTTGAGGACCCGATTGAGTTTCTTCATGTTCACAAGAAATCAACTGTTCGTCAGCGTGAAATAGGCACTGACACAAAGAGCTTTGCAAATGCGCTTAAAACTGTTCTCCGTCATGACCCTGACACGATTATGATAGGTGAGATGCGTGACCCTGAGAGTATTCAGGTTGCGGTTACCGCCGCAGAAACCGGTCACTTGGTTTTTTCTACGCTTCATACGCAGACAGCTCCGCTTACAATTTCGCGTATTATCGACTCTTTCCCTGCTGAGCAAAAGGGTCAAATACGTTCTCAGCTTTCGAACTCGCTGAAGGCGGTTATTTCACAGCAGCTTATACCCACAATTAACGGGAGGGGCCGTGTTGCCGCGGTTGAATATATGGTGGACACGCCTGCTATTAAAAACCTTATCCGTGAAGAAAAGGAGCATCAGCTTTACGCTACAATGCAGACCGGTACGTTACAGGGAATGCAGACTATGGACCAAGCGCTCCTTAATTTGCTGAAGCAGCAGAAAATTTCAAAGGAATCCGTTATTGAATACTGTGTTGACCAGAAAGAAGTTTTGCGGCTTATGGCAACAATGGGTTATTGATTTTAAATTAACTTTTTACTGAATAAAAAAAGGGGGAAAAATCTTTGGCAGCTTTTACATATGACGGCTTAAACAAAACAGGGCAGGCCGTTCACGGTGAGGTTATTGCAGATTCAACGTCACTGGCTATGGAAAAACTCCGCGAAGCCGGAGTTATGGTCACCAATATGACCGAAAAAAAGACCAAAGAAAAGAAAAAGAAGGGCGGCAAAAAGGTTACAACAACCGAGGTTGCGGTTTTTTGTAAACAGCTTGCGGCTATGCTTTCCGCAGGTGTTCCGATAACTCGGGCGCTGACAACTCTTTCAAAACAGGCTGAAAATCCGCGGTTTGCGGGAGTTATTGAAGAGGTTGCGCAGGACATTGAGGGCGGTACGCCTATGTCACAGGCGTTTGCAAAATATCCAAAGGTTTTTTCCGAGCTTTTCATTGCTATGATTGCGGCGGGTGAAACCGGCGGTATTATGGAGCAGGCGCTTCGCTCCCTTGCAGACCAGCTTCAAAAAGAAAAAAATCTTCAGAAAAATATTAAATCGGCATACTCTTACCCGAGAACAGTCGGAATTATGGCTATTGTTATTCTTATTGCCATGCTTGTGTTTATGGTTCCGATTTTCAAAAAAATGATGAATACAAATGTTGAGCTTAATGCTCTTTCGGCATTTATTTTCAGTGTTTCAGACAGCATAAGGGGAGAGCCGCTTAAATGGATAATTCCTGCGGTTATAATTGTCGGAGGAATTATCGGTTTTACCAAAACGCCGGTTGCTCACAGAATTTGGGAAAATACAAAGCTTACAATGCCGCTTTTCGGCGGATTTATTACGAAAATGGTTGTAGCAAGATTTTGCCGAACCCTCGCAACGCTTCTTGCGGGCGGTGTTACGGCGGTTGACGCTATGAAGAGCGCAGGCCCCACGGCTGGCAGTGATAAAATAAAGGACGCTGTATTTAAGGCTATTGAAGAAATAGAGGAAGGAAAGAGCATATCCGATTCGCTTGAAAAATGCGGTTATTTTCCTGCTATGGTTACAGGTATGGTTGCCATCGGCGAGGAGTCGGGTTCTCTTCCCGAAATGCTTGACAAGGTAGCAGAATTTTTTGAGGAGGACGTTGAAATTACTTCACGAAACCTCAGAGCAATGATTGAGCCTTTGGCGCTCGTTTTCGTAGGTATTGTTGTCGGCGGTATGCTTATAGCCCTTTACGTTCCGATGCTTACTGCTTCTACATCAATGGGTGCTTAAACAGAAACTAATCTCATCAAAAAACAGAGGAGAAAATTATGGCTAAAATTAAAAGTATAATCGGCTGCGAATTATCTACAAATCAAATCAGAGCAGTTGAAATTGCCAAAACCGACGGGAACTATCAAATTCTTGCAATGGGCTATATTCCGCTTGAAAAAGGAATCATTGAAGAAGGCTTTATTCGGGATGCAGAGCGTTTTCAGGCTGCTTTCAGCGAGCTTATGAGTACGGGCGGCTTTCACTCAAATAATGTCGTAATCGCTGTAAACAACGAAAATGTAATGATGCGTTATGCGGCGTTCCCGAAAATTGACAATGACAAGCTTCGAAATATGGTCTTGCTTCAGGCGCAGGAGTTTATTCCGATTCCGATAAACGAAATGGAGATTGACTATATTATAGCGGGCGAAAGTACAAATGAAGACAATGTCGCGCAGTACAATATTATGCTTATTGCGGCGCGCAGACAAATGCTTGAAAGCTATATAAATTATTTAACCGCTATGAAGTACACGGTTATGGATATTGACTCTTCTCTTCTGGCTTTTTGCAGAGGAATTAAGGCGTCGGGAAATGAAGAAAAATACTGTCTTGTAAACTTTACCGATGACATTCTTAATTTCATTGTTGTTAAGGGCGATGAAATTTCCATGGTTCGTTCAATAACCATTCCGGACAGAAGCAGATTTGCTGTCTTAGAGCTTTTCGGGCTAAATGACAAAGAAGAGGGCGAGGGCGTTGACGAAGAGGCAATCAGAAACGCTGAAAACTTTATTATAGCGGAAACATCTTCTACAGTAAGCTATTATTCAATGCAAAACGAAGAGCAGATTGAAAAAATATTCCTGACGGCAAACACCCCGTACATAGATGATATATTGAAGGAATTGCAGGAGAACATACCGCTTTCCGTCGCTGTTCCGCAGATGAACTCGCAAATTCAAATGCAGGATGCAGATAAGGCTAACGATTATGCCGCTTGCATAGGCGTTGCGATTTCGGGATTGGAGGGCTGAAAATGTTTAAGGTAAGTTTGCTGCCGGAGAGCTACCGCAAACAGCTCATCGGCAAAAAGAATAAAGAAATGATTATTTCCGTTGCGGTTATTGTTCTGCTGTGTATGCTTATTATTTATGCGGGATTGGCAATGCGGCTTTTAATTCTTAAAAACCACGGAAAAGAAATCAGCAGAAAAAATGCGCAGATAATGGAAAGAATTAACGAGCTGAGTCCGTACGTTGAGGATTATAACGCGTTGGCAGTTGCAGAAGCGAATTTTGAGAATATTAAGCCTGTTGACATTACAGCTCTTGAAATGGTAAACATTATTCAGGGTATTACGCCTAATTACATTCAGATTACGGCTCTTTATGCGCCGGAGTGGCAGAAAAATCAGGTTTGCGTTATTGAAGGAAATCTTTCTTCGGCAAATACGCTCGGTTCAGCTGTATCAATGCTTGAAGAGTACAGAAAAATTATTTCCGAAAACCCCGAGCTTAAAGACGCAATAAGAGAGATTAAAATTGTTAACGACGAGCCGTTGGTTGAAGTTGACAGCGCTTCCGGTACGAGAGCATATTCTTTCAGAATGATAGTTTCACTTTCCGGAATTATTAACATTGACCAGCAGACAGGCACGCTTATGACAACAACAAAGCCTGAAACAACTGAGTCTACTACGGCATCGACCACTGCAACAACGGAAACAGAAACTACAGTTGTTGAAGCCAGTACAATAGCTTAAAGGAGGTAAATGAAATGAATAAAAAAATTGATTTATCTTCAATCAAAGCGCATGACTCGATACTTGTTGCGATTGCAATGATTATTCTTGCGGTGATTTTGGGCGTCGCGATTTATTTTACATTTGATTCCACGAATAAAGCAAAGGAGGCAAATGACACTGCAATAAAGACCGCGACTGCCAATATTGAGCATATTAAAGAGCTTGAGGCAATAAAAGCCGATAAAGACAAATATGTAGTTAAGGTCGGCAAGTATAATGAAGTAATTGCAGACGCCGGAACGTACACAAGACTCGGAAGGCAGGCTGAGCTTGAAAATATGCTTGACAAATACAACCTGACAGGCGAGGTTCAGGCGGGGACTCTTTCTCCTTATGCATCGGTTCAGATGGCTGAAAGCACAGTAAGCGTTGTCGGAAAAGAGCGCGATGTTAAGGCTATGTGCAGTGAAATTCTCTCAACCGAATATATTGTAAGAATAGACAGCTTTGCAATTGCAGATAACGGTGACGGAACGGTTACCGCTGCATTTACTATTGTTGATTTTACCAAATAAAGCTTAAAGTTACGAAAGTTGGATTAAACAATGGCAAACATAAACATAATTCCGGGCAGCTTAGCCGCCAGACTTATAAAGCAGGGAGTAATTACTGCGGACAATTTGCAGGAGGCTCTTGAGGTTCAGAAGGCTAATAAGCAGCAGCCGATAGGTTCAATTCTTGTCAGACTCGGTTACTGTACAGAAGAGGATGTTGCAAGAACACTTGCCGAGAAAACGGGTACAAAATTTGTATCTATTGACGAAACAGGAGTTAACATTGCAGTAGCAAACCTGATTACACCTGAATTTGCAATGAGAGAAAACGTTCTTCCTCTTTACGAGGAGGACGGCGTAATTTACGTTGCAATGAAAAATCCCAATAATATTCTTGTAAAGGATAATCTTCGTCTGATAACGGGTCACGATATTTGCCCTGTTATAGCGGCGGATATGGAGCTTGCGGCTGCTATTGAAAACTTTGCAAATATGAATGCGGGTGTTAATGACTATTCAGAAGAAGAGGACTCGGACGAAGAGATTGTCGAAAACCTTGACATTGATGACAAGCCGGCAGTTCAGCTTGTTAACCAGATAATAAACAATGCAATTAAAGCCGGCGCTTCGGACATTCACATTGAAGCTCTTGAAAAGCATATGCGCGTGCGATTCCGTATTGACGGTGTTTTACAGGAAATTCTGCAAAATCCCATAAAGATGTTCGGCGCGGTGGTTTCGCGTGTTAAGGTTATCGGCGGTATGGATATTGCTGAACGCCGAATTCCGCAGGATGGCCGCGCAACCGTTAAATATGAGGACAGAACGCTTGATATACGTATTGCAACAATGCCCACCGTTTTCGGCGAAAAGATAGTTATGCGTCTTTTGGAGCGTGATTCGGGTCAGGTTGCAACACTTAGCGACTTGAATTTCAGCGAAAGACAGTATGACAGGTTTTACAGGGCAATCAATATGCCGTACGGCTTCCTGCTGGTTACTGGACCGACAGGTTCGGGTAAATCAAC
Source organism: uncultured Clostridia bacterium (assembly GCA_947364045.1). Taxonomy (GTDB): domain Bacteria; phylum Bacillota; class Clostridia; order Oscillospirales; family Acutalibacteraceae; genus Fimenecus. Next base: position 7,918 of record CANARN010000024.1, on the reverse strand, counting down.
CACACTTTACGCGTGTCTTGCTGAAATCAGCACTATTGATAAAAACACTATTACTCTTGAAGACCCGGTTGAAAGAAGAATGCCGGGTGTTAACCAGTGTCAGATGAACAACCGTGCGGGTATGACATTTGCGGCGGCTTTGCGTTCGGTTCTCCGTTCTGACCCGGATATTGTTCTTGTCGGTGAGATTCGTGACGCTGAAACCGCTAAAATAGCTATTGAGGCTGCTCTTACGGGACATATGGTTCTGTCTACGCTTCATACAAATGACTCCTCAGGCGCAGTTACACGTCTTGACGAGATGGGTGTTGAACCGTTCCTTACGGCGTCCTCTCTTGTTGGCGTTCTGGCTCAGCGTCTTGTTCGTAAGCTTTGCCCGAAATGCAAGGAAAAATATACGTTATCGCGTTCAGAGATTTATAAAATTATTCCTGATTTTGATATTTACGGCTATGAGGGAGATTCCTTTGAATTTTACCGTGCAACAGGCTGCTTGACCTGTAATAATACAGGCTATAAGGGAAGAGAGGCTGTATTTGAATTCTTAAGTGTTACAGAGGAAATGAAGCAGCTTATTCTTGACCGCGCAACCGTGGCTCAGGTTAAAGAGCTTGCCATTAAACAGGGTATGCACACAATGAAGGATGAAGGTCTTGAAAAGGTTATGAAGGGCAGAACATCTCTCGAAGAGCTTATGCGCGTTATTGCGTAGCTTTAAAAACCTTTGCGGACAATATTTAAGGAGATGACGGAAAATGGAAAAGTTTAAATCGTCACTTAAAAACAAAGACGGCGCGGCACTCCCTATGGTGCTTGTTGCTATGCTGATTTTAACAATGTTCGGCACAGTGCTTTATATGTTAGCGTGGAATTCATTTGTGACAGTTCGGCATATGAACGCGCAGAAAAAGGCATATTTCTTTTCACGTGCAGGCGTTGAATTTGCAGCTTATGCATATCAGGTGGCTGAGGGTGAAGCGTCAGATGCCGGTGCGTCCGCAGGTCAGCTTATTACATTTTCCAATACGGAGAATGCGATTATAAAAACCAATAAATTATATGTAATTCCCGACAGCAATGCGGGAACGGGAAAATGGAAGGGACTTTCATTTTCGGCAACGCCTACGTCTACGGCGATAGGCGAAATTTCGGTGGAAATCGGTAACGGAATTGATTATACCGATGTTACTGACTCCGACGGTGTTACATCAAAGGTTAACAATAAGGTTAAAGCCTTCAAGGCGTACGGAAAGTGCTACACGTCAGAGCCGAATATTGACTCAAACGGCGTTATGACAAATTCGGATACAATAGAATCTGTCATTCAGTACACAAGCGCATATCTTTCAACTGCCGAAACAGCTGAGCCGCAAAGCTTCTATGACTCAAACGGCGTACTGAGCGTTGCAAGCTATACGTCTGACGATGTTAATGCAGGTACGGTAACCCCGTTAAGAAAAAAGAATGAATTTTTAAAGGTTACAAAAACGGTTGACATCAGCGGTACAAATATTAAACCGTCAAGCGACAGAAGATTTTTTATTTTCCGTCTTCTTGAGGTTTTGCGTAAGAGCATAATAAAGTCTATTTTTGAGTATTTCTACGGCTCTTCGGTTACCATTGATTTGTATATAAAAACCGCTGACGGAAACTTGATTTTGTCAAAGCCTCAAAATGCAAATCTGATAAAAACGAGAGATAAAGCGCACAACTATTACATTTTTGCAACGCCTGAGGATTTGTTCCTGGACGACTGCGGTCTTAATGTTGTTCCCACAAAGGGTAATTACAATTCTGTGGGGCTTTACGGCGACGAAATTGTCATTGACGGCGACATTATTATGGGTGTCTATTATGTAAAAACGAGCGGATTCGGCTCAGCAATAAATTCAATTATTCAGACAATCGGTAACCGTTACAGAGTCGGAACGGTAATGCTCGGTGAAGGCTCAAACGGACTTACAACGCGTACCGACCCGCTGCCGATAGACAAAGGGGGACTTAAATGCGACGGTGTATCAGTCCCCGCAAACAAGATTTATTTTAACGGTAATGTTTATGTTAAAATATTTAATCAGGGCGGCGCAACCGAAACTTACCGTGTTTTCAGCGCCGGAGATATGGCGTATTTTTACGGCGGCTACAGTGAAGACGGTACTGTGGACGGAGCTAATGTTTCGGCAAAGGGCATTGACCTTCTGAAATATTTCCTTGACGCAGTAATTGACGGCAAGGGCGGATTTAACTACGGTAACGCTCTTGTTGAGAAAGCAAAAGCGATTAATGAGCTTTACTATACAGGCACTGTAAGCAAAGCTGCATATAAAAGCAACAGCGACAGCTATGTTGAGTCAGGCTCTGAATCCGAATATCAGTTCCGTGAGGGTGACCCGACACCGTATTTTAATGAGAATACGCTTCTTATAAGAAAAATAGATGTTCAATACGGAAATAAAGGTGAAATTACCGTTGACGGCGGCTACGGCTCGGCGCTTGATTTGGTTCAGCCAAGCAATATCGGCGCAACGAATATTAAATGGGGTATTCCCGAGGGCGGCTCGGTGTTTAACCCGAAAGACGGCAATACATACTGATTTGAAAGGAGGAGTTTAAATGACTAACCGTATAAAAGCGCTTTTTAAGGACACAAAGGGCTTAACTCTTGTTGAAACACTTGTCGCTATAACAATATTAGCGCTTCTTGTTTTCTGCATTACTCCGATTTTCTTAGTGAATCTTGACACTATCAGGATTTCAGGTGATAAAGCTGTAAAAATTCACCGCAATGCAGGTGTTATGCAAAAAGTTCTCGGAAACTTTGAAACGGGCGACGAAACCGCCAATGCGGGCTATGATATTGACGTAGCCAGCGCAGATGTTATGCTTTCGGGAAATGATATATCTTTTACGGTAAAGGCGCAGGGCGATTTGCTTGTTTCAAACCCGAATGACATTAAAGACGGATTTGCCACTGTTAAGGCGGATGCTCCGAACTCTTCTTTCCAGGTATTCCCCAAATCGCTGACAGACGATTTTAAAGAGGCGTACCTTACCGTTGCGGCAATCGGCTTCAGCTTTGTTGACGAGCCGGGTTCTTCGGTTTATGAGCTTTACTGCAATAAAGACGGAGACCCGGATAAGTGTACTGCTGACGAAAAGCTTGTATACGGTCAGGATTACACAATGCAGCGTGTAAAATCAAATGACCCTACTGTTGAGAAAAGGGTTATGCAGATTATTCTTTACGGCGGAACTGACGTTAATTTCAGTAATTCTCCGCTGACATTCAAATATAAAGGTCACAAAGAAAAAATTCAGGTTGACGCTCCGTCAATGATTATGGTCGGTGAAAAATCCAAGGACGGCTACCGTTATTATGTAACGAGAGGCGAAACGGAAAAGGATTCTGAGGGAAATGACCGTCTGATTGTACTTGAAAGGTATATGGACAATGCTCCGCTGACCTCTGCAATGAATGATGTTGCATGGGTTTCGGCTGAGGATGCCGACCAGTATGCAGTCGGCGCTGACGGCGAGAAATACGGATATTATGTAATGTGCGGCGACAACGGGCAAATCAGGCGTTTTTGGCAGAATCCCACAACAGGCAACTACTATTGGGGCGGAGACTACACGTACCATACAGATATAAATCTGAACCGTGTTGAAGGAAACAGCTACATTAAAGCAGAAAATATAAAAAGCACTTCTGTTTCATATAAATTCCTTGCCCGAAGGGGTAATCCCGGAGATGAGGGTAAAGGCGGCTTTAAGCTTGTACAGGGTACAAAGGGTTCAGGTTCAAAAGAAGCGAGAGATAACAACGCCATGGTGGCGACACAGAATATGTGGACAGTTACTGCTCTTGACGGCGGCGATGCTTCACAAAATGCATATTTCTACGCTTCTGACGGTAAAATGCTTTATTACTATATGGATGAAGGACTTAATAACGGCGGTTTTGACAGAGGTCTTCAGGCATCACAGGTAGGCGACGGTTCGTTCTATGCGCTGAGAGATAATGTTTTCGGAAAAACGAGCTATAAAGTGGGTGACGTGACAAGAAAATTCCGCGGTACAGGTTATTATAACGAGTGGAATTTTGAGGCGCTCTCTTGGCTGAGGGCAAACCATGATTCATATTACACTATTAAGGGTATTAATCCTGCAAGCGTAAACAGAGATGCGTATCCCATAACCTTAACCTCAGTCGGAGCAATAGTTCTTCAGGGAAGCGACAATATAGGCGACGAACAGCCCTATGCGGGAAGCACGTCATACGCTAACTATGATGTATCGGACGGCGGAACGGTTATTCAAGGCTCTGTTGCAAATTACCCGACTGACACCTATACGCTTTACTGCGGCTACATTCCCTCTGCTTATGACGTTTGGTCAAGAAAAGCTCATGACGGATGTTCTCTTGATATTGCAAAAGGCGTTGGCGGATTAATTAAAGATAATACCGTTGCCAATCAGCTTGTTGCAAAAGAAACTTACGATTATTACTATGAAACAGCTAACAGGAGCAAAAATAACGCAGAAAAGCATCCGAATCTTGAGGTAGACTCAAATCTTAACCGAAGAAGCAATGATATTTTTGAAGGTGCGACGGAGAAGAACCCACTTTGGAGAGGCACCTTTGGAATTACTCCTTATTTTACATCAGGAGATAATGCAACACTCAGACAAAAAGCCAGTCTTGTTTATCAAGGACGTTATTCGTGGAGCAGTAACAGGAAGCATAATGTGGACTATATTTGGTATTGGCCTTACACAAATGTTGATTATGCCGTAACAGGAAAATTCTTTGACGCGCATACGGATACCTCAATTATTAAAGACGATTTTGCCGATTCAATAAGTCCGGCATTTAATGAAAATACAATATATTCAACGCGAGGCGACGAAAACATTTATCCGCGTCAGCAGTATCTTACAAACGGAAGAGTTATTGACATTACCTGCTCATACTACTCACATCCGTTCGCGTTGCATATTGCGGCTAACCCGTCAATAGACCAGAAGGCGTATATGCTTGATAACAAAACAGGCTCTAACCAGTTCTCATACTATTATGCTAACAGACGTGAAACGGTTACTATTCTGAATGTTGCAAGCGCAAAAATTCCTGCCGCGGGCGAAAAAGATGTTAATGTTTCACTGGCAGTAGGATATGCGCAGGGTGGCTCAATAACCTTCAGTGAAACTGGCGGTGCAAGCAAAACCTATGCAGGCTATGTTAACAATATTATGCCCATAGGCATTGTTTATCTTCGCGCAGGTACGGCGTGGCTGACAAAACAGCAGGCGTACGGTAACTCAACAAACGAATATCAGGCAGTTGACAGAACCGGCTACAGACTTGCAGACGAGTCGAACTATTTCCATCAGTTCTATTATCTTGACTCAAAATTAGGCGATAAATATAAAAATCCGAACGGTCCCGGTTCGTCTAATGCTGAAGATGAGTACAACTTCTTAGGTCTTGGTTTGGTAGCGCATATCGGTAATATGTACGGCGCAAAGTATTGGCAGAATAACCGTCATATTATTTTCCGTTCGTCAGACGGAGGCGTGCCTGACCAGAATGACCATAATAATAAGCCTAACGGCAATTACAACTATTTGCGCTGTCACCCGATGGTAGACACAAAGGTTACCTGCGCCGCATGGGGTACTACATGGGACAATAATCCTGAGGCTATGTGGGGAACTGACAACGGAACAGTTCTTTCATGGTGGGTAGACCTTAACGCTTCAGACCTTAATGATGAAAGTAAAAGCTCTAATCACGATGATAACAGCACGGAAGCGGAATTCCAGGCATATCATTGGATTGACAATGTTGAGGGTAAGGCATTCCAGACAAAATCATTCTCGTGGAAAAACACTGTCGGAGTACATCAGGCTGACAGTGACAGCAACCCGAATCCCGTTACGTTTAACTACGGCTTGAACGGTAAAACCTTCCCCGGTCAGTTCCGTACCTTCTTTGACAAGTCCACACAGGAACATCAATATTACGAACAGAGCTACGGTTTTATTTCAACTCTTTCCTCGATTAACGATATTGCTTACGCAAACGATTATTGGGTTGCAGTCGGAAATCAGGCAACGGGTAAAACTAACCTCAGAGGACTGACAATCTGTCCCGCTCTTTACTGCGGAAACAACTCTCTGCCGAATCCGGGCAGTAAATATTACGGCGGCTCAAATGACATTAAGGCTTACACAGGCAACGGTCAGGGCGGCTCTTGGGTAAATGTAAGATATTGGTATGACGCTAAGGGTACCGGCAGACAGGCAGAGGACAACGCGACATATCTTTGGAAAGCAGTTAAGATTTCAGATAACGAGAATTACAATATTGTTCAGATTAACTGTCTTAACGGTATATGGTTTGCAACAGGTTATGAGGACGCCAATCAGGACGGCGAATGGGACGAGGGCGAGAGAGCCGTTGTCTGCTGGGCAAGAGATCCGCTTGCCTCATGCGATGCCTATGACGGATTGGGTCATACAGCAGCAGGCCGTTGGAGCGAGAATACTCAATTCTACAGCACAACAGGCAAAGGGCAGTATCAGGCAATGTCATCATCAGATGTCGGCGGAATTAACTCAGTTGCCTGCCGTGACGACGCGTAATTTAGGCGGTAATCTGTTATTTGATTTAGTTACGTGGGGGATGCCGTAACCTCGGCATCCCGTGCGGTTTTGGATGTCCGAAACAGTTACGCTCGGCGCCCGCCTTGTAGGGAACGCATTTAAGTGTTCCGTTCACAATGCAAATTCGGACATTTTTACTGAACGGATAAATCCGTTCTCTGTATTTGAAAAAACATTCCGAAATAAAATTTGGCGGTGATTACTATGTTTAAATATCTCTGCAAAGATAAAAAGGGAATAACGTTGATGGAAATGATAATAGCTGTTACTCTCGTCGGATTTATTATTCCGATAGCAAGTCAGCTTATTGTGAATTTCACAAGAGTATTCAATATTGCCTCACGCCGCTGGGAAATTCAGTCGGCAGTGCATTTGGCATGCAATAAATTTGAAAAGAACAGAGATTCCATAGTAAATGCTCACAAGGCAGATTTGCTTTATGACACGGCATTGGAGCAGGGAATTGTATATGATAAGGAAACAGGCGCGGTAACGTGGAAGCAGGCAAGCGCTGTTATGCCGCAAGAGGGCTTTAGGGATACAAACAATGTTTACACTTACATATTTTCTGTTCCCGCTTACGATTCAAAAACTAACGATTATCTCGGTAAATTCCTGTTTATCCGTGATTTTGATGCGGAAAAGAGCGAGCTTTTCCTTGAAAATGAGGGCATGGGCGATGTTCCGGTTAATATTTCCTTCAGAGTCGCCACATCTCCCGATTTGCTTCAAAAGAATAACGAAACAAATGAGTATGACCTAAGGGAAGAGCAGAAGCACAAATACCTTACCTCAACAGTGGAAATTGATTTTACCTCAGGCGTTGAAGATGTTACAAATTATGAGGTTATTACGCAGTTTACGCTTTATAATTTCAGTGGAAGGTCAATGACAATGGAGGGGCAATTCCCGGTTCTTGAACAAAAATGGCTGAATTCTGTTTACCCGGCGGGGTGGAGTGCAGATGACAGTATTATCGGCAGACCGAGTGGCGCTGTTCCGTATATTACAGAACGCAATCCCACTAAATATTCCGTTACGCCGTTTGACTGTACAGAATATATTAAAGGTGACGCTAATATGATGCGTTTTATTTCAGAACGCGCGGTGGACTCGAAGGGCGATGTAACTGAGCTTACGGCAAGTGTTGAAATGGCGTCTTGCCTTACAAAGCTTTTGTTTATTGACGGCACAAAAGAAGGCGCAAGAACCGTTGGAGCGCTCAGAGAATTCAGAGATAATGTTTTGA
>CANARN010000023.1 GCA_947364045.1 uncultured Clostridia bacterium | reverse complement strand
TAAATAAATAAATAAATAAATAAATAAATAAATAAATAAATAAATAAATAAATAATATGTTAATATTTTAACACGCTGTTTTAAAACGGTCAATACATTATTTAAATATAACCTAAGTGCAGATGCTCCCTGCACTGCTTGCAATTTGTCGCACGCTCTGTTCCGGACTCACAAAGCCATAGCGTTGCTCCGATTCAAAAAAAATAAGCCCCCGTTTGTAAGGGGGCTTATTGTTAAGGCGCTCAGTTAGCTGCATTTGATTGCTGCATTCTGAGGATTGTTTCGTTAATGTGCTTTGTCTGCTGTTTGAATGTCCATTTAAGCAACGGATTGTTAAGGTTAACCTTTTTTACATAATCAGCGTCAATCTTTGCTACAAGAGCTTCTGAAGCAGCAGAGATAATTTCGTTTCTGATATTCTGTTCCCATGTTTCGCCCTGAGACTTAACGTAGTACATAATGTGGTAACCGTACTCTGTTTCAACAATCTCAACGTCGCCTGTTTTTCTATTCTCATCTATTGACCAGTTAAGGAAATTTTTAACGTAGCTTGAAGATGCGGTAATTCCCTCATAAAGACCGTCGCTGTTGGGATTTCCGTTTGAGTCAACGTCCTGTGTGTATTCTTTTGTAAGGTTAATGAAGTTTTCCTCAGTGGGATTTTTCTTGTAAAGCTCAAGCACCTTTTCTGCCTCTTCGCGAACCTTTGCCTTCTGAGCGTCTGTAAGAGCGATTTCTTTTCCGTCAGCGTCCTTTTGTTTATCTGGGAATTTGAAAAGGATATGTCTTACGTCATTGCCGGAGGAGGTTATGTCCTTGTGGGGAGCAACAGTGAGCATAACAACAAAGAAATCGTCATCAGATGCGGCAAATACCTTACTGTCGCCAACCTTTGTGTCTGCATTGAATGCCCAATTGGCTGCTTCCTCGCAAATGCTTGAGGTTATGCTTTTCTTATAGGCGTTCTTCATCGCTGTTGTTTCGTCGGCGTCTTTGTCTTTATTGTCTTTATCTTTTTTAAGCTCTTTTGCTGCAAGCTCAATAAATGTTTTCTCGTCAGTTGCTTTTGCAAGGAATTCTTCTGCGGATGCCTTCGCTTTTTTACGCGCCTCTTCTTTTGCTGCGTCATCAGCCTTTTCGCTGTCATATTCAGCAGCAAAGGGATATGCGCGAAGAGTTACAATTTCATAAGAATTACGGTCTGCATTGTATTTTTCGTCAATCTGCTCTTTTGTTATAGCGTTCTCAGTGTCCGTAGAAACCTTTTCGTAATATGTATTGGCAAGTGACTGTGCTTCTGCAATTTCACGTACAAGCTTTTCAGTAATACCGTTACCGAAAACCTGACGGAGATATCTGTTGGTTGAATAGTCATTTTTCTGAGCTGTTTCAGCGTATTCCTTCAGCAAATTGTCGATTTCGGTCTGCTGCTCGGGAGTAATGCTCAGACCGGCCTCTTTAGCTAACTTTGCGCCGTGCTTTACCTGAATAAGCTGGCTTACAGCAGCAAATTTCATAACATCAGCCCATGTTGCAGAGCTTACGCCCAAATCGGCAAGGGTAATTCCGGTAAAATTGCTGTAATCGTCTTTATATTCCTGTGAGGAGGGGGATTTTGAGTAGTCATATCCCGTTGCCATTACTCCGCCGCCTGACATACCATACTGTGAATACTGGTATTCATACTGGTAAGCCGAGTTCATAATATTATCCCATACAGAATAGTAGAAATAGTTGAATTCAGCAAGAGTGAAGGAATAGTTTTTGTCGCCTGCTACGCTTATTTTGGTAACCTTTTGAGGTGTGCCAAAGAAATTAAGCACGCCGCCGACTGCGCCGACAGCAATTGCAATTACCAAAACAACGGCAATTACTTTACCCGCTATTTTTTTTGCTTTTGAAAGAGCGGGACTCTTTTTTGCATTTTTGGCTGCTTTTTTTGCAAGGCGCTCTTTGCGCTCCTCACGGTAAATTTCAGCCTGTGATTTGTTATTGTTGTCCATTAAAAAACATCCTTTGCAAACAAAATTACAATAAGTGTATTTATTTTACACTATTTTAAATGATTATACAAGAGTAAATTTAAATTTGTTTATTTTGACTTGAATATCACGGCAATTTCAGTACATAACGGCAACGTTTATGCGGAGTGAAAATAATATTAGGAATTTTTGCATATTTATGTTGATTATTTTTTACATTTATTATATAATAACCTCAAACTCCAATCAGCAAAGCTGATTGCGGCACATAAAGTGCCGTACTTGCTGACGCAATCGTTTGAGAACATTGTTACATCAAAATGTTATGCTTCGCATAACCGATGCTTTCGCATCTTTGCAAACTTTGTTTGCGTAATTTTGTGTAATAATAACCTTACGAAGAATAAACGAAATAAAAGATTTTATCACGGAAAATAAATGAATTGGGGAAATGAGCTTTGACAAATAATCAAATTCTTGAGAAAATTAAAGGCGGTTTAATAGTGTCCTGTCAGGCGCTTCCGGAAGAGCCTTTGCACAGCTCTTACATTATGTCCAGAATGGCTTATGCGGCATATCTCGGCGGAGCTGCGGGGATTCGCGCAAATACGGCGGAAGATATTACGGAAATCAAGAAAACAGTTGATTTACCGATAATCGGCATTATTAAGCAGGTTTATGACGACTCTGACGTCTACATTACTCCTACAATAAATGAAGTTGCAAAGCTTTACGAGTGCGGAGTTGATATAATTGCGGTTGATGCAACCGACCGTTTGCGTACAGGCGGCGTATCCTTTGAAAAATTCTTTACTGAGGTAAGAAAGGAATTTCCCAATCAGTTGTTTATGGCGGATACCTCTTGCTTTGACGAGGGGAAAAAGGCGCGTGAACTCGGAATTGACATTGTGGGTACTACAATGAGCGGTTACACGCCTTACACAAAGGGTATGGAATTACCCGATTTCAGCCTTATGGAGCGTTATGTAAAAGAGCTTGACTGCCCCGTTATTGCCGAGGGCGGTATTTGGACTCCCGAACAGCTTAAAAAAGCGTTGGATATAGGCGTTCATGCCGCGGTTGTAGGTACGGCAATTACCCGTCCTATGGAAATTACAAAAAGATTTGCAAATGCAATAAAATAGGGGAGATATATTATGGGAATATTGGTATTTGACATTGGCGGAACAGCTATAAAATACGGTCTTGTAAGCGAAAGCTTTGATATTATTGAATCAAATGAAATGCCTACTGCAAATGAGGGCGAGAAGGCAAATGCCGAAACAGTTTTGAAAAACATTGACAGGGTAATGACCGAATATAAAGGGCAGTATAATGCTATCGGTATAAGTACGGCAGGTCAGGTTGACTTTGAAAGAGGTTACATTGTTTACGGCACAGACAATATTCCGGGATTTACCGATACCGATATGAGAGGCATCTTTGAAAATAAATACGGTGTGCCCGTAGCTGTTGACAATGACGTTAACTGCGCAGGTCTGGGCGAGGCTCATTTCGGCGCGGGCAGGGGTTCGGATTATTTCATCTGCCTGACATACGGTACGGGCGTAGGCGGTGCAATTTACCTTAACGGTGACATTTTAAGAGGCGCAAAGTCAGCGGCGGGCGAATTCGGTCATATGGTTACCCATGCTGGCGGCGCTCAGTGCAACTGCGGAAGAAAGGGCTGTTATGAGGCTTATGCTTCGTGTCGCGCTCTTACCAACAGAGTTTCCGAGCATTTCGGAAGATATGTATCCGGCAGAGAGATTTATGAGCCGCAGATGCTTGAAGACCCGTTCATTAAACAGGCGTTGAGCGACTGGGAGGATGAAATAGTACACGGTCTTGTTTCGCTCAGTTACGTTTTCAATCCGCCTCTTATTGTTCTGGGCGGCGGAATTATGTCAGAGGAGCTGCTTGTAAATAATATCCGTGAAAAGCTTATTTCTCAGGTAGGCGTAAATTATAAGAGCGTTAAAATTGAAAAGGCTCAGCTCAGAAATAAGGCGGGAATGCTGGGTGCGGCTTACATTGCCAAAGCAAGACTTGACGGCTTAAAATAAAATTCGGAGGTTTTCTCTATGCTTTCATTTTCAAAATGTCCCGACATAAATTATTATACCATTCCTCAGATAGATTTGTCTGAAAAAGCAGAAAATACTGTTTCTGACATTGACTATTTATATGAAAAATATGTAGTTGATGACAGTAAAGCGTATTTAGGCCACCCTGACAGTATACTGTTAAAAAACGGGGATATTTTGACGTTTTATCCCGAAGGTCACGGTAAGGGTAAAATAATAGCAAAGAGAAGCACTGACGGCGGTAAAACTTATACTGACGGAATTAAAGCTATGCCTGAGTCTTGGAGCAATTCGCTTGAAACGCCTACTGTATTCAGATTGGAGTTTCAGGACGGAAGCGAAAAGCTTCTCTTGGTTTCAGGCAACCCGAAATGGCCCAAAACACCGACTCCGCTCGGCTTTAACTGCTCTCTGTCAGATGATGAGGGTGAAACATGGACTGAATTTGAACGCTTTTTTGACAGAAAAAGCTCTTTCACCGTTTGCCCCGTAGTTTCAATGGCAAGCCTTATTCATCTTAAAGAAAACGGCAAGTTTGTTGATAAATGGATGGGTATTTTCCATGAAAGAAACTTTGTAAATTACAAAACAGTCCTTTCTTTTGAAAACGGCAAAATGCATTGGTCAACGCCTGAAAAATATCTTTCCGACTACCGTAAAACCGAAAGACAGATGGGCGTATGCGAGGTTTGCGCAATTCGCTCAGACGCAGGCTTGGGCGACAGAATTTGCCTAATAGCCCGGGCAAATAAAAAACGCTCCAATTCTATTCTGTTTATTTCCGATGATGAGGGTAAAACTTGGTCAGAGCCTCAGTTTTTGCCGACCGCTCTTACAGGCGAGCGTCACAAGGCTGTTTATTTACCCGACGGCAGACTTTATATTACCTTCCGTTCAATAATTCTGTCTGAAGAGGACGTAAAAAAGCAGCGCAGTAATTACGGCGAGAAAAATTGGTATTCCGAGGGCTTAATTGCATGGGTAGGTACATTTGACGATATTGTCAATCTTCGTGAGGGGCAGTACAGAATAAAGCTTGCGCATACGTATTTGCCGAAGCAAACATCGCCGTCAATTGTAGCCAATGCAGACACGGGCTATTGCGGAAACGTACTGCTTTCTGACGGTACTGTTGTTACGGCGTCTTACGGAATTTTCTTTACAGATGAAAAGGAACACGGCTCTTACATCACAGATAAGGGCTTTCAAAAACGAAAAACATGCGTTGTTGCAAAGCGCGTAAATATAAATGATACGGACAGGTTGTTAAAAGACATTTTGAGGTAGGATTTTTTCTTTATCTCTTATATGACGGACTCTTTCCGCAGCAATTGAAGATTTTTCCTGAAGTCTTTCCATGTTGCCCTGACGGGCAAGCACGGGAAGGCTTTTTATTGTTTGTTCAATATCGTCAATTTCACTGTGGTCTACTAAAAGAGAAATCTTTTTTTCTTCTTTTTCCCAAATTTCAAGCGCTTTTTCTGTAAGCTGTATTGCTTTTTCACGGTCATTGTTTACGGCCGACTGTTTAATTTCATCAAGATTTACGGCTAAATTTTTGCAGGATTTATCAAGAGCGGTTACTCCGAATACTGCAATCGAAATAACCAGTATGAGCGCGGCGATTGAAACAATAATTCGGTTCATTAAATATCTCTCCCTATTACAACTGTATTTCCTGATTTATCTACGGTCATAAGAAGTGTGTTTCCCACGTCAATATTTTGCTTCTTTATGATGCCTTTCAGCTTTTCATCAGTCATATTGCAGTCCTCAAAGGAGCTTCGTTCAATTTGACCGTCTGTAATTACCACACACGGAATACCGCTGTCCGAAGGCTTTATTCCGGCGTTTTTATTAGTTACCGTTTCAAAATCCGGCTTGAGCATTACGCTGAGTTTTCCGTTTGTTTCAAGTATTCCGTAGGAAACAAGAGAAATATCAAAAATATCCTTTTGCCTGAGTGATTCAAGCACATCGTCAATAGTAAGACGGAGCTTTTTCATTTCCTTTTGCTGTAATTCGCCGTTACGGATAATGATTATCGGGTGTCCCTGAACCAAAAATCTGAATTTAAGATTTTTCATACTTATTGCTGATGTAATAATTTCCAAAGTCACAAGCAGCATTACGGGAACAACGGTTGAAATAAGGGGAATGTCGTTGTCCTCCATCGGCATTGCTATAATTTCAGACAAAAGCAAAGTAATTACAAGCTCAGACGGCTGTAATTCGCCTATCTGCCTTTTCCCCATAAGCCTTACAACACAGATTACAATAAAATAAAGAATTACTGTGCGGATAATTGTTACAAACATAAATAATCACCTGAACGTATTTTTTACAGTTCTTTTCTGAATATTACAAAAAAATTCGGGAAAAAACAGAATGGTGATAAAATGTGGAAAATTGGTATAGGAAAAAAATAGATGAAATAACAGCGCCGAATGTGGAAAAGGATGAAAAAGAGCCGATAAAAGCTGAGGTTTCGGAAAATTTTAAGTATCTTGAATCAAAGCTTACCCCTTCGTTTGACGTAAAATACCGTAAGAGCGAAGTGAACGGCATTAAATTCGGATTTGTAATGCTGGACGGAATGTGTGATAACGAGCTTATCACTGAGCAGCTGATGCTCCCTATTCTGAACGGAGATTACGGTACCTCCGACGGAGAAAGAGTGCTTGAAACCGCAGCCGATTTAATTTCTGCAAGCATTGACAAATCAATTCAGTTTGAGCTTAACACGGCTGTAAATGAAATGCTGTCAGGCAATCTTTTAATGTTTGTCGAAGGCGCTGAGAGGGCTGTGCTGTTCGGAGTTCAGAAGTTTCCGAAGAGGTCAATAAGCGAGCCTGATTCCGAAACGCAGGAAAAGGGTTCAAAGGAGGGCTTTTCCGAAAGTTTTAAGGATAATGTGGCGCTTTTAAGAAGGCGGATACGCACCCCTGTCCTTAAATCTGAAATTTTAGAGGTCGGAACTACAAGCAAAACGAGGGTGTGCATTGTTTATTTATCAGACAGAGTAAATGAAAAAATATTAGCTTCGGTGAGAAAAAGAATTAAAAATGCCTCGTTTGACGTGTGTCTGGGGGCAGGGTATTTGGAATCGTTTCTCGGAAATGAAAAAGCGTCGTTTTTCTCGGGAGTCGGCAGTACTGAGCGTCCCGATGTACTGACTGCAAAGCTTTCAGAGGGGAAAATCGGAATAATTACCGACGGAACTCCGTACGCGCTTTATGTACCGCACATTTTTACAGAGTATTTTCATTCACTGGACGATTATCTTAAAAGGCCTTATTACGCTTTTGCAATACGCACGCTTAAAATTGCTTCTTTTTTTATCGGAATCTTTTTACCGGGTATTTATGTCGCAATTTGTACCTTTCATCAAGAGGTAATTCCCGAATCAATGATTTTTGATATATGCTTGCAGGAAAGCTTTGTGCCGCTCCCTGTAATGATAGAGGCTCTGATAATGCATCTGGTTTTTGAAATAGTAAAAGAAGCGGGACTCAGGATGCCGAAAAGCATAGGAAATGCAGTTTCAATAGTAGGCGCTCTTGTTATCGGCGATGCGGCTGTAAGCGCAGGGCTTGTTGCCGCGCCAATGCTTATAGTAATAGGACTTACCGCTGTAAGCTCGTTCGTTATTCCGTCGCTGTATGACATTTCATCGCTTCTGCGGGCGGTTCTGATAATCGTCGGCGGAATTTCAGGCTTTTACGGTATTATGATTGCCTTTGCGGCAGTTGTAATAAATATGACTGCGGTTTCTCCGTACGGTGTGCCGTTTACTTCTCCGCTGTCGCCTACAAAAACGGGCGCATGGAGAGATTTGCTTTTCAGAAGCGACTGGCGCAGCTTAGGCAAAAAAATATTACAGACAGACAGGCTTGATAAATAATGAATTCAAAAATATCGGTATTTCAGTTTTATTCTATATTGCTTTTAACACGGCTTTTAATAACTCTGACCTATACTCCCGCATATACAAAGGATATTACGGCCTCGGATATGATTTTTCAAACTGTGCTGAGATTGGTCTTCGGCATAATAATAACTGTTCCTGTTTTTTGGCTCAATAAAAAATACGGTATTGAGCGCCGGGACAAAAAAAGTACGTTTAATAAAATAAAAGCGATTATTTTTTCGGCAGTTTTCTTTTATTTTTCCGTTACAACAGTATCACGGCTTGACCTTTTTGCAGGTACGGTTGTATTTCCCGAAACAGACGTTAAATTCTTACTGCTGCTGGTTGTTGCATTTTGCGCCTACGGGGCGTATCTCGGCATAGAGCCGATTGCCAGAAGCGCGGTGCTGTTTATAATTCCCGTACTGATGTCTTTGGCTTTTATATGTCTTATGCTTGTGAAAAAGGTTGACTTACTCAATTTAACTCCGCTTTTTTACAACGGCGCTTTACCCGTGTTTAAAACGGCTCTCAATGCTGTCGGCAGAACGGTTGAATATGCCGTAATAGCTGTTTCATTTCCCTTTGTAACGGGTAACAGTAAAAAAGGATTTTTTATTTGGATGGCGGTTCAAACATTGCTGACCGCAGTAATTTTCTTCTTTGAGGGTACTATTCTCGGAGCATTTTCGAGAATGCAGCTTTTCCCGGTTTATACAATTGCTTCAATAGCGCAGTGCCTGTTCTTCAGAGGACTCGGCACATTAATTACAGGTATGTGGATTCTTTGCGCTTTTCTTAAAATTTCACTTCTTATTTTCTTACAGTCGAAGCTTATTTCAGAGGCATTCGGCGTAAAGAAAACTGTTGTGACAGTGACAGTAGCCGTACTTTTGTCAGCAGTTTGTCTGTTCGTTTCGGGAAGTGTTGCAAGATTTAATTTCCTTGATACCTCATATATTAAATTCGTTTTGATTATTTTGTCTGTACCTGTTTTAGCTATTGCCGAATTAATCGGAGAGAGGGCGAAAAAATGCGTAAAGCAGTAATAATTTTAATCAGCTTGCTGTGTGTAGGAACAATGCTGAACAGAAATGCATTTAAAGAGGATATAAGCAATAAGGCAGTGGTGCAGGGCGTGGGGATTGATATAAACGATGACGGCACGTATTCAGTTACTCTTGAAATAATAAATACCGAAAACTATTCAAACGCTGACGGAACTGCAAAGCCTGTAATGAATTTGCATACTCTTAAAGGAAAAACAGTAAGCTCGGCAATAAAAAGCGCTTATATGATTGACGGAAAAATTCCGCTTTTATCGCAGAACAGAGTTATTATTATCGGAAAAGAGCTTACAGAAAAGGGGATAATGCCTTCTCTTGACTTTTTCATACGTGATGCCGAAAACTATCCGACAGTGCAGATTGCGGCAGTGGAAGGAAAGGCAGAGGACTTTTTTAAAAATGCTTCAAGCGAAACTACGGTTGTTTCAAGAAATATAGAAAAAATTCTTATTACTTCCGATGAGGATACAAAGGTTTCATCAATCACGTTAAGCGAGCTTGTAAACCGTTTTAAAAGCTCAGGCTCGTCATTTTATATGCCGATTATTTCAACCTTTAAGGAAAAGGACAAGCAAGAGGTAATGTCAAACGGCACAGCGGTGTTTAAGGACGGAAAACTCGTCTGCGATTTAAATGAGGAGGAAACGTCAGCTCTGAATTTTCTTTGCAATAAAGCAAGAAAGGGAGCTGTAAATTTCCGTTTCGACGACGTACCCGCTTCAATAAGCATAATTAAGAGTAAGGTAACGCGGAAGGTCGATTTTTCTTCCGAAAATCCCAATTTTTCAGTAAAGATTAAGCTTGACGCCGATCTTGCAGAGATGGACTGCGATACAGCGAGAAATCCTTCCGAAAGCGATATAAAGGCTATGGGAAAATATGCTGAGGAAAAAATAAAGTATGATATTGAAGCGCTTTGCAACAAGCTGTATTCGGAAAAAAAGGTCGACGCAGTAGGACTTTCCCGCTTGATTTATATTTATTATCCCGATAAATACAGGGAAAAAGAGAAAAACCTCAGCGAAATAATGACAGACAGTCAGTATTCCGTTGAGGTGGAGATTTGTATTCGCCGAATAGGGCAGGATTATTCATCGTGATTGCTGTTTTGCTTTAGAACCGTTTTCTGAAGCTCTTCAAATGTCATAGGCTTTCCGAACAGATAGCCTTGTATAGTATTGCATTTTAATTCGCAAAGGTAGCGGTATTGCCCTTCTGTTTCAACGCCTTCGGCGATGACGGCAATATTAAGCCGTTTTGTCATTTCGATTATACATTCAATAACGGCTTCTCCGCGCTTGTCACCGTAATTGTCAATAAACGATTTGTCAAGCTTTAAAATGTCAATGGGCATTGATTTTAAAAGCGTTAAAGAAGAATAACCTGTTCCGAAGTCATCAAGAAGAATTTTGAAACCGGATTTCCGAAGCTTTCGCAGAATTTTAATAAACAGACGCGTGTTTTTAAATATGGTGGTTTCCGTAATTTCAAGGTGAATACGGTTTATATCCGCGCCGGAGCTTTTGACGGCTTCGGCGCACTTTTCATTTATTTTGTCGGCGCTGAGTGATTTTTGCGAAAGGTTAACCGAAAAGTCAATCGGCGGAAGAGCGAGTGATTGCCATTTTGCCTGATATTTGCATACCTCTTCAAAAATCAGGCGGTCAAGGGATTTAATAAGGTCTCTTTCCTCAGCGAGAGAAACAAATTCTTCGGGAGGGACAAATTCGCCGTTTGCTCTTTGCCAGCGAACCAGCGCTTCTGCTCCGCAAACCTTTTGGGTAACAGCGTCTACCTGCGGCTGAAAGTAAATTTTAAGTGTTTTATTTTCAATAGCAAGCTCAAGCTCGTCTTCGAGAGTTTTTCTTTCGCTCAGTGTCTGTTTTATTTCTTCATTGTAAAAGGCAAATACTTTTTCGCGGTGACCTTTTACTAAGGATTTTGCCATAACCGCTTTTGTTTGCATACTTTGGAGGTCATTTTCACCTTTTTTTACAAGGTAAATGCCGATGCTTAGCGTAAGGATACAGTCAGAAGACGCGCTGCCGTAATATTTGTGACAGCGGCGGCTGAATTCGCTTACCGTTTTTTCTGCCGCTTCTTTGGAATTACAGCGCATAAGAACTGCAAATCTGTCAGCGGCAATTCGGCAGACTGCGTCACTGTCGCTTAAAATCTCTTTCCAAAGAGAATAAATAAACCTAAGCGTTTTGTTGCCCTGTTCATAGCCGTAATAATCGTTAAACAGCTTGAAGGAGTCAATGTCCATAATTATAAACGCAAAGCTTTCTTTGGATTTACGGAGAATATTTTTTGCGTCTACACAGAATTTAGCATAGGACGCGCCGCCCGTAATGCTGTCAGTGTAAAGCATTTGGTCAATTTCTTTTTTCTTCTGATTTTCTTCGGTAGCAATGTAAAATCCAAACAGAATAAACACTGCTATAAGGAAAAAGCACATAAGAAAAATGTAAACAAGAACGGTGTTCCTTGATGAATTTACAATGTTTTGAGGAACATAGCTTACAATGTACCAGTCGTTAAAATCAAGAGGGGAATAGTAAATATAGTAATCTGAGTTTTTATAAATATTTTTCGCGCGGATAATTCCCGACTGCCTTTTTTGCATATCATCGGTGATTTTGCCGTAAACCTTTTGTCCGTTTTTGCTGTTTTCCGAAACAGCGTCGAAAACATTCTTAATATTTTTCTTATCAAACATATCAAAGACAGAGCTTGCAATAATTTCTCCGTCATTGCCGACAATAGCGAAATGCTCCTGACCGTTAAAGGCAGATGAGCTTAAAAGCTGTCTTATGCCGTCAATGCTGTATGTAAAATAAAAAATACCGAGAGCAGTGCCGTCCTTAATAACGGGGATTTGAATAATAAAAACAGCGTCTTTTTTATCAACGCTTTGGTTTTGATTAAGCCTGTAAACAGTTATTCCGCCGGCGTCAACAGCGTCCTTCAGATGATTGCTTTCCGGTATTGTCGAATATGTACCCGTTCCGTCCTCTGAGATGTAATAGCACTGCCTGTCAAGAGAAGCAAAGCCGTAACGCATAAGCGCGCCCGTTACGTCAATACCGCGAAGACGCTCAACTGCTGTTTTCATATCGGTTTTTACTAAATTCGTGTCAATTTCCTCAGCAAATTTTTCAACTGTGTCGCATTGGCTTTTAAGCTGATAACCTATAAGAGCGGCATTTTTTTTGGAGGTTTCGGTCAGCGTTCTGTCTGTAACGGTGTCAAGGCGCTCCGTAAGAAATAACGGAAAGAATATTAGAACGGCGGCGGAAAGCAGACACAGAAGCACCGCCATTGAAATTTTGCTGAGTCTTTTTCTGCTGTCCGTTTTTACCACCGCCTTAAAAATAAATGCTTACATAAATATCAATAGATTTCGCCGGTTTTAATGTTAAAGCAAAGCCTTTGCTTTCCGTCTTCATCAATATACTGAATTTCCAATAAATCGTTTGTAACAAATTCTGCTGAGATAAGGTCAGGTCTTTTACCGTTGAAAACCTTTAAAAGCATTTGCATTTTTTCACTGTTGTAATCGTCAACATTGTCAGACGTAAACAGTAAGCTGCCGAATATGCTGTTGATAAGCGCAATTATCTTTCTTTGGGAAAGCGTCATATGCATATTGTTGTCACGAAGAAGGAAAACGTCAGGGTCGTTAAGGAAGGCTCTGCCGTCAAGGCCTCTTCTGAAAACAGAATTTCCCAAAGTGCCTCTTGTGGAAACGTCTTCACGGTGAATACCGAAATTCTTGCGCCAGTCAAGACCCATATCTGCGCCTATTCTGCAATAGTCAACCTTACCGAATGCAGGAGCCAATGGCACACCGCAGCCGAGAATCAGCTTATCGCCTACGCACTCTCTTATAAAGTCCATAGCTTCGCACATAAGCTGGCCTCTTGATTTGTTATAACCCGGAACTATTGCCGCAGCATAAAGGAAATCAAGCTTAACCATATCATAGCCCCAATCGTTCAGAACCACATCAAAGAAATGACGTATATATTCTCTTGCTTCGGTATTGTGAATATCAAGAGCGTAAAAGCCGCCCCAGTTCATTCCGCATTTAACAGGCTTTCCGAATTTATCTTTGATGAGCCAGTCGGGGTGTTCCTTCGCAACTTTTGAATGGTACTGCGCGGCAAAGGGAGCAAGCCAAAGACCCGCCTTCATTCCTTTTTTGTGAATAAGGTCTGCAATATATTTCATTCCGTTCGGAAATTTCTTGCCGTCAATGCTCAGCCAATCGCCGACAGCAGTCTGGAAGCCGTCGTCAATCTGAAAAATGTCAATGCGCGCGTCAACCCTTGAAAGCGCTTCAAGGTCAGTCATTACAATGTTTTCTGTAACATTTGAATAGTAATTGTACCAGGTGGTATATCCGTTTGCGCGCGTTGCCTTTGGCTTTGCTATTTGCATTACAGCGAAATATTTGTCAAAAACCTCGTCCATCGTGCCTTCAAAATGGACAATATCCATAAGCGTATATTCGCCGTCGACTGTTATGTCCTCAAGCTCTTTTTCAAATACAATTTTGTTTTCGGGACAAACAGTGTTGATAATTGTGTAGCCGAAACGCTCTGAAAGAGAGCCGAAAAGGTTAACGGCTTCTCCGTTTCTTACATAGGCATATGAATAACCGTGGAAAACTCCTTTGCGTTGGTCATACTTTTTGAATGTGTAATCGCCTGACGCTCCCAAAGGTGAGAAAAGCAGAGGAAGAAGTCGGGTAACAGGCATATTAACGCCCTTTTCATCGACAAATAATTCACGGCAGTCTGTCCATGACTGATAACCGTTGAGGAAAACTCTGTCGTTATTGTCAAAATTAAACGGAACGGTCATTTTGAATTTCAGCTTGCCGAGAGACGCGCCTTTTGGTTTCAGAACTATTTTGATGTGGTCCTTATGGGCAACTGTCTGCATTGAGTAATGGTCTGTTTCAAAGAAATTACTGCTGTATTTTACACCGTTTACGGAATATTGAAAACTTATTTTGAATTTTTCCATAGATAAAATCTCCCATTGTATATGTTGATTAGAATTATACCAAAAAAGATATTACAAATATATGGTAATATCAAACAAGAAAAAAAGATTTGATTTATCAATTTTAACAATAGTTTATATTATTATTTTTGTTTGGCAAATCAGTTGAAAAAAGGGGAGAAAAGTATTAAAATAATAAGGATTATGAAAATATGTAATTCCTTAATTGCGAGGTGTTTTTATGACGGTAAATGAACTGAAAAAGCAGTGGGAAAGCTTTGACGAAGACACACGTGCAGAGCTTTTGGCTGTTACTGACGAAAAGGAAATTGAAGACAGATTTTACAAGGAGCTTTCCTTTGGAACAGGCGGGCTTCGCGGAGTTATGGGCGCGGGACTTAACCGAATGAACAAATACACTGTCGCAAGAGCAACAAAGGGCTATGCCGACTATTTAAAGTCTGAATTTGACGGTGAAATTTCGGTGGCAATTGCATACGATTCAAGAAACAATTCGCGTTTTTTTGCCGAAACTTGTGCAGGTGTGCTTGCGCAAAACGGAATAAAAGCATTTGTATTTGACACTTTAATGCCGACTCCCGTGCTGTCCTTTGCTGTAAGGCATCTGCACTCAAACGGCGGAATTGTAATAACTGCGAGCCATAATCCGAAGGAGTACAACGGCTATAAAATTTATGACGGCAGAGGGTGTCAGCTTGTGCCTGCTTTGGCTCTCGCTGTTACTGAGAAAATCAATGCCGTGACTGATTACAAATCAGTGGCTATTAAAGATTTTAAAGCTTGCGTACGGGACGGCGATGTTGAAATAATAGGCGAAAATGTATTGAACGCATTTTTAGACGAGGTAAAAAAGCAGTCGCTGTATGAAAAACCGTCAGAGTTAAAAATTGTCTATACAGCTCTTCACGGTACGGGCAATATTCCCGTAAGAAGAATTCTTGAGGGAATGAATGTTTCTGTTGTCAAAGAGCAGGAGCTTCCCGACGGAAATTTCAGTACTGTCCGTTCGCCGAATCCTGAGGAAAAGGACGCACTTACCTTGGGAATAGAGCAGGCAAAGAGAGAAAATGCCGACGTAGTCCTCGGCACAGACCCTGACTGCGATAGGGTAGGCACTGCGGTATTGCACGAAGGCGAATACATTTCGCTTACGGGCAATCAAATGGGCGCGCTGCTTGTGAATTTTGTTCTTTCTCAGAAAAAGAATATGCTTAAAGAAAATTCAGTAATCGTTAAAACCATAGTAACAGGCGAATTGGGCGCAAAAATTGCAGAGGATTATTCACTTTCGGTTGATGAAACGCTTACAGGCTTTAAATACATAGGCGAAAAGATAAATAAATATGAGGACTCGGGCGAAAAGTCTTATGTTATGGGCTATGAGGAGTCCTACGGCTATCTTGTGGGTACTCACGCAAGAGATAAAGATGCTGTTGTGTCCTCAATGCTGATTTGTCAAATGGCATCGTTTTATAAAAATCAGGGAAAGACTTTAATCGACGCTCTGAATGAAATCTATGACAAATACGGCTATTATTCCGACGCTCTTGACACTTTTGTATTAAAGGGTAAGGACGGCGCAGAGAAAATAAAGAGTATAATGCAGTCTTTACGTAAGAAGGGCGCATCGCTTTTTGACGGAACGCAGAAGGTAAAGAATTTCATAGATTATTCCGTAGGCATTGAGGATTTACCGAAAGAAAATGTTCTTAAATACATTTTTGAGGACGGCAGCTGGTCTGCCGTAAGACCGTCGGGAACAGAACCGAAATTAAAGGTCTATTATTCTGTGTGCGGTAACGGTAAAACCGACGCCGAGGCAAGACTTGAAGCAATACAAAGCGTATTAAAGTGTGAAATTGAGGGTTAGAAATGGAAAATTATGTAAAAAATGTTTTAGCTCCGAAACTACAGGGCGACGGCGGCTGGATAGACTTTGTTTCCTTTGAATTCGGCGTTCTTACCGTGAGTTTTAGGGGTGAATGTTCAAAATGCTTAATCCTTGACCGCTGTATTGATTGGATAAAGCAGGAAATCAAGCGTGATTTAGGTATTGACTGTGAAATTGAGGCTATCCGCAAAAAGCCTTTTTTCTGGGATACATAAGCTTCGTATATCATCTCATCAAGGAGGAAAACAGATGGCACACATAAAAGTAGTCCGCAGAAGTATGCGTCCTGAGGAGTGGACGGACCTTCGCTTCGGCTGGCTGAAAAGATATATTTATGAAGATAAATTTGAAATAGAAAATATTAAAATTAAAAATGCGCGGCAAACAGGTGAAAATGATTATGAATTTTACCCTGAGGGTTGGCAGGAGCTTCACCGGGGCGATATGTATTTTACTCCCGACGGCACGGCATTTTTTGAGGCAGATGTAATTGTACCTGAAAAATTCAGAGGTAAAGAGCTTTGGTTTTCTCTTAAAACCGCCGCTGAAATAATAGTAAAGTGCAACGGTAAATACGTGGGCGGTGTTGACCCGAACAGAGAGCGCATACTGCTCACTCCGTACATTGACGGCAGTACTGCTCTTCATTTTGAAATGGAAGGCTATAACCGCTCAAAGCCTGACGATGAGCGCAATCCCGAAAGTCTTTTGGTCAGGGGGTGCCGACAGATTTTTGAGGGCGCATATCTTTCCGTTATAAATCATACAGTGCTTGATTTGGTCTATGACATTGAGCTGTTACTTGACATTGCAAAAAGCGACTCGTTCAATGAGGATTTTTGCGCATTTATTAACCGTGAGCTTAATAATGCTCTGAATTTAATTGACTTTGATAATGTCAGAACCGAAGATGTTGAAAATGCAAAAAGATATGTAAACGATGTTATTTTCACAAATGATGATTACAAGGGTTCGGGCGATGTGGCTCTTGTCGCTCATTCTCACCTTGATTTAGCGTATTATTGGCGCAGAATCCATTCTGTTCAGAAAAATCTTCGCACGGTGCTTATACAGCTTCGTCTAATGGACCGCTATCCCGATTTCAAATATACTCACACTCAGCCTCAAACCTATGAAATGCTTGAAAAGTATTATCCTGAGGTTTTCGAGGAGCTTAAAGAGAAAATTGCGAACGGTCAGTTTGAGCCTGTGGGCGCTATGTATGTTGAGCCTGACTGTAACATTCCGTCAGCGGAAAGCCTTATAAGACAGTGTCTTTACGGTCAGAGCTTCTACCGTGAAAAATTCGGAAAAACCGTTGACAATGCTTGGCTTCCCGATGTTTTCGGCAACAGCTGGGTTTTGCCGCAGATTTTAATTAAGAGCGGAGTAAAATACTTTGTTTCAAATAAAATGTCAACGTGGAACGATACAAACCGTTTCCCGCATAATAATTTTATTTGGCGCGGAATTGACGGCAGCGAAATATACGCTTGTGTTCCGCCCACACATTTCATAACGTGGAATGCACCGAGCAGTGTTCAGGAAAACTGGGACGCTTATCAGGATAAAAATACGGGCGGTCAGACCTTGCAGATGTTCGGCTACGGCGACGGCGGCAGCGGAGTAACCGAAGAAATGATTGAGCTTATGCACCGCTTCAAAAAGGTTTCGGCAATGCCGAAAACCGAGCATTTGGGCGGCAGTGAATATCTTCACAAAAACTTTGACGGCAACGAAAAGCTCTCTAAATGGGACGGCGAGCTTTACCTTGAAATGCACAGGGGAACGTTCACAACTAAATCCGACCTCAAAAAAATGAACAGAAAGCTTGAGTACAAGCTTCGTGAAGCAGAAATAATTTCAACGCTGAAATTTTTAAAGGGCGCGCCGTATCCTCATAACGAGATAAAGGATTGCTACAAAATTCTTCTTACAAATCAGTTTCATGACATTTTGCCCGGAAGTCACATTCACCCCGTGTTTGTCGATACAATGAAAGAACTCAATGAGATTGACGCGCGCCTTGAAAGCGTTATCGGCGCAGGTGAAAAATATTTTAATTCGCTCAATTTTAAGCGTGAGCATCTGACGTTTATTGAAGACCCCGACGGTCACAGCGAAAGGCTCGGCGTTAAGGGCAATTGGGTGATTCCTAATATTGCGGCACTCAGCTCAGCGGAAATACCGTGGCGTACCTTTGCAGGCGAATGGTGCGAAATAGCGGATTACATTACAACTCCGTTTTATAAGATTAAATTCGCTAAGGACGGCAGTATTGAAAGCCTTTTTGACCGTGAGCTTAAACGCGAATGGACAAAGGGCGAGTTTAATAAATTAAAGCTCTATAAGGACAACCCCGGAGTTTACGATGCGTGGGATATTTTGCCCAATTATAAGGACGCAGAGGTTCCGTACAAAATTATTTCACCGCTCAAAACAATAGAAAAAAGCAGTGAATGTGCGGCGTTTGAGGTGGTCCTCGGCACGGAAAAAAGCACATGGAAAAGAATCATCAGAGTGTTCCGCCAGTCACGGGGCATTGAGGTTGAAAACGTGGTTGACTGGCATGAAAAGCACGTTCTTGCAAAGGCGCAGTTTGATTGCAACGTGTTAACAAGAGAGGCAGTATGCGATTTGGGCGCAGGCTTCATTCGGCGTGAAACCCACCGCAATACATCTTGGCAGCAGGCGCGGTTTGAGGTTTGCCATCATAAGTGGTTTGATATGGCAGAAACCGACGGCGGCATTGCAGTAATCAATGAGTCAAAATACGGCGCAGGCTTTTATGAAAATTCAGCGTCCCTGAGCTTATTGCGCTCAACAATCCGTCCCGATATTGAAAGCGATATGGGTCATCACGAATTTTGCTATATGATTTATCCGCATCCGAAGGATTTTATTTCGGCGGAAATAAACAATATTGCTTATGAATATAATGTCCCTATGGTAAAAGCCGATTTAATCTGCGAAAACTCTTTCGGTGAGCTGTTTTTACAGACAATGAAGCTGTCAGAAAACGGCAAAATGATAGTTATCCGTCTTTCAGAACAGAACGGCAAGCGAGGGCAAATTGAACTTTCGGGTAAGGTTAAATTGCTTAATATGCTGGAGGATGTAATAGGCGAGGCGCAAACACTTGAGTACTCACCGTTTGAAATACTTACTGTGGGGATAGAAATATAATTCATTTTAACGGGGATTATTTGAAATAAAAAAGGGGAGCTTGATTTGAAAAAAGGTAAAAAAATAATTTTGCTTGCTGTTGCAGGCTTGCTTGCGGCGGCAGTGCTTACAGCGGTGTATTTCCTTGGGGTGAAGTCTAAAATTCCGCCGAAAATAATATCGCTTTCCGACAATGGAATTCCGGCGAAAAATGTTAATCTTATTGCTCACCGAGGGTTTTCGGCGACAGCGCCAGAAAATTCGGATCAGGCGTTTATTGAAGCGGGAAAAGCAGGCTTTTATGCGGCAGAATGTGATATTCAGCTAAGTAAGGACAATGTTTGGGTTGTAAATCACAACACAAGCATCGACGCGATGACTGACGGCAAGGGTAAAATACGTGATTTAACCTACGGTGAAATATCGGAGCATTTTATTGATAACGGTAATAATTGGAAAAAGTATGCAAAGCAAAAGCTGATTACACTTGAAGCGTATCTTGAAATCTGCAACCAGTATAAAATAATACCGCAGATTGAAATTAAAGAGGGCAATTACAACTGTCTTGACAAGGTGCTGGAGGCTCTTGACGAATATGACGGAATGAGAGAAGATGCTATAATTATTTCCTTTGACGGCGTCATTTTGGAAAAAATACGAAATCTTGACAAAGATATACAGCTTTGGTATCTTACAAGCGTTATTGAGGAAAAAACAATAGACTTGGCAGAAATAAATAACTACACAATAGCGTTTAACTGTAAAAACCGTGATGAAAAGATGATTAAAATGGCTCAGGAAAAAAATATCAATCTTGCCTCATGGACTGTTGACAGCGTTAAGATTTATGAGGAGCTTTATAATTTAGGCATACGCAATTTCACAACAAACCGCTTAACCTATTGATTTATTAACGGAAAACGGACGGACAGCTGATTAACTGTCCGTCCGTTTTTTGAATATATGCTTATGTATTATTAATTTTCACCGGCTTTTCTTCTGCGGAAAGCGACAGCGGAAACGGTAATTGCAGCCGTCAGAAGAATGCCTGCCGCCGCATACACTGTTTTATTTACAGCTTTTGTATTTGTATCGGGAATGTTGCCTGTAGGCGCGTCTGAGGGATTTTTTTCGTCCTCAGAGGGCTTTGTAACAGGGTCTTTATCAGTTGGCGGTTCGGACGGCGCAGTCGGTTCGTCATCATAAATATCGGGAATAACTGCGGCAGGGCTTGTAAGATATGAGAATGCGTTTGCCTGTTTATCTGTCAAAGCAGTGAAATTAACGCTTTGTGTTATGTATGTCAGCTGATTGTTTTTGAGCGAGAATTTAACCGTAACGGTAAAGGGGAGAGAATAGCTGTCAAAATCGCCCTCTGCAACGTCCAATTCTGCAACTTGACCTCTCGCAATGCTTTGCGCTCTGTCATAGGTTACCGAAAAGTCAGCTCCGTCAACCTTTATACTCCAAATAATTACGTCGGAATTTGCAGAAAGGTTTTTAATTATCAGCTTTGTGTCGTTTTGTGTGTGATAGCCGAAGCTTGTATTATCAAAGCGGATATAAAGCCCGTCGGCAGTATTCTGCGAAGAATTAAATTGTGGGTAACGTGAATCCGAAAATACATCCTTTACTTTTCCGTAGAAGAAATTGTAAACAAGCCCTCTTGTGTATGCGTCAAATACGTACATTCCGTGGTACTGCCCTTTGACAAACCAAGTGCTGTCAGGCAAATAGGCGCAGGAGGCGTCTATGTCAAAATCAGGTGAAATGTGGTAATGATTTTTGTTATTGCAGGTTGTGTAAAGAGGTTTATAGCCGTCCTCAAATTTTTCGCCTATGTCGGCGCAGGATGCGCCCGAAGCTGTATATACGTCTATAATATAATCGGAATTATTTCCGTTGCCGGCGAAGGACTCAGCTCCCGTGCAGGTGATTATACCGATTTGAGTTCCCATACTTTGCGCTCTTTTAAGTCCCTCGCTCATATGCGCCATAGCGGTGGTGTGATGGGCGGTAGTTTTTGCAATAAGCGGCGCGCTTTCAATAGGGTCAAGTCCGATATGAGTCATAGCTTCTTCAAAATAATTCAGCGGAACAAAGTCCCAAAGGCTCGGGAAATATTTCGCGAAATCAATGGCATATTCCTGTAAAACTCTGTTAAGCAGAGGATTCAAGCGGTCAATGCCTATAATTTTTACAAGCTCCTCAAAGTTCTCTTCGGTTTTCGTTCCCTGTTCAACAAATTTAACGATAGTTTCATAATCAATGTCAACGCTGTTTCCGCAGAAAAGCTCGCCTACAATTGATGTTCCGCCTATTGCAGGGCTTGTAAGCATAGCTTTTCTGACGTCCTGTTTATGACCGTAATAGTAAAGGTAAGATGCGCCGCACTGACCGCCGTGACTGAGACCGAAAATATCAACCTTGTCACTTCCCGTAATTTCCTTTACATCCTGAATGAATTTGTCTATTTCCTCGGCATAGTCAATCTGACTCTTTCGCCAGTCGCAAACGAATATAAACACGTTGTCCGCGCCGATTTCTTCTGCAATTATATCGACCAATTCCTTTTCGGCGATATATTTCCCGCCGTTTTCACGCAGAACAGAAAGCCTGTTGTTTTCAGCGCCCTGCGGATAACATTCAACATTATATTTTGATGTACCGTCAGGGTTGCAGGCTATTGGCTCAAGCTGTTCAAGCAAAACCGTGCCGATTATTTCGACAAGTGCATCCTCATTGCTGATATTAGCCAAAAGATTCGGGATTTCTTCTTTAACACGCTCGCCGACCTTGTCAAAGTCGAGTCCCCAAACCTGCTCGCCCGTGTCGGTGTTAATAAGAGTCGGACCGCTGTAACCCTGCAAGATTATCACGGGAGTTTTCTCCTTTGCGCCGAAAACGCAAATTGACAGCGCTGAAATAATCATTACAGCCGCAAGAATAAAAGATATTGCTTTTTTCATAATTAATGCCCCTTCCTTTTTGTTAAAAATATAACACATTTTTATTTTATAGTAAAACACAAAATAAGTCAACAGTAATTATATAATTTGGTTTTGTAGGGAACGCCGACCTCGGCAAATGGAGAAAAAATAACGCTCCCTCCTTGAGGGTGCGGGTGTCCGGTGGACACCTCTCGAATGAAATGAGAGAAGCACCGACCGAGCCGGAAGGTGAGAAAGCTGTCGAACGAAGTGAGACTGAGGGAGTAAATTGGTAAAAAGTAAACTCCCTCCGTCATTTTCTTGCGAAAATGCCACCTCCCTCGGTGAGGGAGGGAATATGTTGATTATCGTAATTTTGTATATATTTCAAAGAAAATATGTGCATCAAACCGTAGGGGATGACGACCTCGGCATCCCGAAATGAAATTGATAAATATTTCAAATAAAAAAGGTACGCCGAGTCAGCGTACCCTACAAGGTTTGTATATAATAGAAAAAATGCAGAACTTATTGTTTCGGTCTGAATGACCCTCCGCCGTGATAAGTATCGACTACACATTCGAACACTTGTCCGCATTTAGGACATTTTATTTTATGATAGATAATATCGGTAATCCAATGCCCGTTTTTCTTATGTTCGCCTATTGCACAGTTACCTTCAAAAAAGATGAACCCGTTTTTATCAATAAGTTCTTTGATATATTTAACTGTTTGTTCAAAGACTTGAGGAGAGGTTATATTGATTTTTTCTGTTTGAACACAGTAATCGCACATTTCAAAAACTCCGTTAATTATATCATTTATTATAATAACTCTTTTTCTGTCTTAGCGGCTCGCAGGTAACATTTATACCCAACTTTCCGAGGGTGTGAATGTCAACATCAGCTAAAATAACTGTTGAATGCATTTCACAGCCTTTAAGGTGTTGAAGCGCCTGCATAGCTTTTTCTGCGGTAGGATTGGTTGCTGCTGAAATTGAAAGAGCAATCAAAACCTCGTCTGTGTGAAGTCTCGGATTTCTGTTGCCGAGGTGGTTTACTTTAAGGTCTTGAATAGGTTCAATAACAATCGGCGAAACCAAGTTGATGTCACTGCTGATACCTGCAATAGCTTTAAGCGCATTGAGAAGCGCGGCAGAGGAGGCCCCAAAAAGCGAGGACGTTTTTCCCAAAACAACTGTTCCGTCCGACAGCTCAATAGCTGCGGCGGGAGCGCCCGTTTCATCACTCTTTTTTAAAGCCGGTTCAACGCATTTTCTGTATTCGGGAGTAATTTCAAGCTGTTTCATTAAAAGCTCAAGGTTGTAAATTTCATTTGAAACATTTTCGCCGTTTTTCTTTTTAACAAGAGCCTTGTAATATCTGCGGATAACCTCTTGCTTTGAAGCTTCTTTAACCGCTTCATCGTCAAAAATGCAGTTGCCCGCCATATTAACTCCCATATCCGTGGGGGATTTGTACGGAGAAACGCCGTAAATTCTTTCAAAAATTTCATTAAGCACAGGGAAAATTTCAATGTCACGGTTGTAGTTTACTGTTGTTTTACCGTATGCTTCAAGGTGGAACGGGTCAATCATATTAACGTCGTTAAGGTCTGTTGTTGCCGCCTCGTAAGCGAGATTTACAGGGTGCTTGAGCGGCAAATTCCAAATGGGGAAGGTTTCAAATTTTGCGTAGCCTGCCTTAATACCTCTTTTTTGCTCATGGTAAAGCTGAGAAAGGCAAACTGCCATTTTACCGCTTCCGGGACCGGGGGCGGTTACAACAACGAGGGGCTGAGTGGTTTCTATGTAATCATTTTTGCCGTAGCCGTTGTCACTGACTATAAGCTGAATGTCCTGAGGGTAGTTTTCAATTCTGTAATGTCTGTAGGTTTTAATTTTAAGCCCAGCAAGCTTTTCTTCAAATTTAATTGCCGATGGCTGAGAGTTGAACTGAGTTAAAACAACACCGCAAATTCGCAGTCCGAAGCTCTTGTAAATGTCCATAAGGCGAAGAACGTCAAGGTCATATGTAATGCCGATGTCGCCTCTGACTTTGTTTTTCTCAATGTCATTTGCATTGATGGCAATAATCATTTCGGCGCTGTCTTTAAGCTGAAGCAGCATTTTCATTTTACTGTCGGGCAAAAATCCCGGCAGAACTCTTGACGCATGGTAATCGTCAAAAATTTTGCCGCCGAATTCAAGGTAGAGCTTACCGCCGAACTGACTTATCCTTTCTTTAATATGCTCTGACTGCATTCGAAGATATTTATCGTTGTCAAATCCCAATTTAGCCATATTCATTCTCCCTCTTCTGTGTTACTTTTATCTGTTTTTTTGTTAACCGCTTTTTTACGTTTTTCTTTTTCCTGTAATGCGTCAAGAACCAAAATATATATTGCGGAGGCAACCGGAACGCCGAGAAGTATGCCGATTATTCCGCCTATGTTACCGCCGACTATTACCGCGATCAGCACTACAAAGCCGGGCAGTCCGACCGATTTTCCTACAACCTTAGGATAGATAAAGTTGTTGTCGATTGCCTGAAGAATAAGAATAAAAATCAGGAAGAAAACCGCTTTTATCGGACTTTCAATAAATATGATAATAAAGCCGATTGCCTCTCCGATAAACGGACCGATAACAGGAATCAATGAGGTTATTCCGATGCTGACGGCAACAACTGCAGCGGAAGGTAGCCGCAGTACAGTCATACCGATAAAGCAGAGAAAACCGAGAATCGTTGAATCTGTAAACTGACCCGTAATAAATGATGAAAACGATGTTTCGGAAACGGTACATATACGGTGAATTTTGCCGTATACCTTTTCAGAACACACGGCTTTCGTTACTCTTGAAATAAATCTTATTATCCGTTCTTTATCTGCCAGAAAATATATCGCAATTACAGCGCCGAGCGCAAAGTTAACAACACCCGAAACAACTGAGGATGTAACGCCCACGGTGGTGTTAATAAGCTCGTCCGAATTTTTAATGGAAAAGACCTTGGACAGCATAGACTGCACCTTGCTCATATTGATTTGCGACGGGTGAAGCGAGCTTAAATCAGCCTCAATTCCGAATTTGTGAAGCTTAGGCTCAATAAACTCAATTGCGGTGTCAATATAATACGGAACTTTATTAATAAGAAGCACAACCGCATTTTTCAGCTGAGGCAGAATAATGAGAATTAAAAGAGCGATAAAACCGACGGTCAGAATAATTGTTGAAACAAGACTTACAGGTCGGAGCATTTTGTTTACTTTTTTTCTTTTGCTGTTAGCCAAAAATTTAAAAACATTCTTTTCAAGGGCGCGCATCGGAACATTAAGAATAAGCGCTAAGCAAATTCCGATTATAACCGGCGCCGTTATTGTAATAATTTTCAGTAAAACGGTAATAACTATTGAAAAATGCTGAAAAGCTGTAAGAAGAACAACGGTAAAAACAATAATACCGAGAATTTTTTTCACATTTTGCCTGTTTAGCTCCATTTTCGCACCCCTTTATATTGCTTTTTCTATTTTATCCGAAAAATTCCATTCTAATAATTAACAGTTTACTATTATAAACGAAAAAGGGCTTTTTTTCAATAAAAACACCGTTCTTTTTAAGTAAAGAAATGTAAATAATAAAAGGCAGATTTCGTTTACTTTTTACAAAGTTGAAAAAACTCGAAAAAAGCCGTTGAAAATCTGCTCTTTCAGGTGTATTATATTCTACGTAAAATCCATTATAGGTCACAGGATATTTTTTATTTCAATAAGCTCATTAACGGTACAGTCAGGGTGCAAGCCTTCGGCAGTGCCGTTATTTTTATTGAACCATACAGTTTTCATATTATATTTGGCACCACCTGAAATGTCAGCGGAAAGAGAGTCGCCTATGAGTGCCGTTTCATTTGGAGAAATTTGGTCAATTTTCCCAAAGCAGGCGTCAAAAAATGCTTTATCAGGCTTTTGAACGCCTAACAGCTCTGATGTAAACACGCCGTCAAAATACTGTAAAAGCTTTGCCTTTTTAAGTCTGCCGATTTGCTGCTCGTGAGGACCGTTGCTTGCGGCATAAATTTTATATTTCGATGAAAGATATTTGAGAATTTCATCAGCGCCGTCAACCTTTTCGGCACTGTCTGAAATGTGCTTTTGAAAATGTCTTTCAAATTCACTGCCGTCAATGTGCGCAATGCCGAATTCCCCTAAAACCGTAACCCAGCGCTTGCCGTAAAGCTCACTTTTTGTAATTTCGCCTTTTTCAAGCCTGTGCCAAAGACCTGCATTTATTTCCGTAAAAACGGGAAACATATTTCTATTAAAATCAAGCCCGAAATCGCGAAAGCTTTCACGCATTGCATATTCAGCGCATTTGCCGAAGTCAAGCAACGTGTCGTCAATGTCAATAAAAACCGCTTTAATCATAACAGCACTTAAAATCCTTATCATAGTATTTTACTATTGTAACAGATAAACATTTTTTCTTCAAGTAAAATAAACAGTATTGATTTATTGCCGTTTTTTATGTATAATATTGAAAATTACAGGAGCGGAGGAAGCAAATGAACAAACAGGGAAAGCTTTATAAAATATGGCTTTTATTTTTGACCTTTTTTAAAATAGGCGCCTTTACCTTCGGCGGAGGATATGCCATGATACCGCTTATTCAAAAGGAAGTTGCGGATAAAAGAAAATGGATTACGGAGAAGGATATTCTTGATATTATTGCGATAGCAGAAAGCACTCCGGGACCTATTGCCGTCAATTCGGCGACGTTTGTAGGCTTTAAGGTTGCAGGCTTTTGGGGAGCGTTTGTGTCAACGCTCGGCGTTGTGCTGCCGTCCTTTGTAATTATAACGGTTATTGCATATCTTCTTAAAAATTTCAGCGATTACAAGGGTGTAAAATACGCCTTTTTCGGAATCCGCGCAGGTGTTCTGGCGCTGATAGTTAAAGGTCTTGTGTCAATGTATAAACAGGTTCCGAAAAATCCTGTATCGTATATCGTTATGGGTGTTGCCTTTGCGTTGGTTGCATTTTTTGATGTAAGCGTTTTGCTGGTGCTTATCGGCTGTGCAGTATTCGGGCTTGTTACAAGCATAATAATCAGCAGGAGGGCGAAGAATGATTTATCTTAAGCTGTTTTTGACATTTTTTAAAATCGGTTTATTTACCTTCGGCGGCGGTTATGCAATGCTTCCTTTAATTCAGGCGGAGGTGCTTGAAAACGAGTGGATGACAAATACGGAAATAATGAATTTTGTCGCTGTTTCGGAAAGCACTCCGGGACCGTTCGCTATAAATATGGCCACCTTTGTAGGAACGGAAACAGGCGGAATTTTCGGCGCTTTCTGTTCAACCCTCGGCGTTGTAATGCCGTCGTTTATCGTTATACTGCTCGTTGCGACATTTTATGAAAAATTCAAGAAAAACAAAGCAGTGGCAGGGTGTATGACAGGCCTTAGACCTGCCGCAATAGGTCTTATTGCTTCGGCGGCTCTCTCTCTTGCAATTACGGCATTTTTTGCAGACGGCGTAAATGCACAAGTATTTAAAAATGTTGAATTTTATATTTCGGCAGTTGTCTGCATTGTTATGACGGTGTTAGCACTTAAAAAGGTGCATCCTATAAAAATAATAACTGCCTCAGCAGTAGTAGGCATTGTCTGCGGTTACGCATTGAATTTACCCGTATGAAAGATTTGCATTAAAAATAATGTGTAAAATAAAAGAAGGGAGGGCGTACAAGCCCTCCTTTACTGTTGACCGATAACAGAAATAATAAATTTGATGCCTTTAAATATAAGACTGTTCTGAGGTTCAAAAGTTACAATACTGTCACTGCTGTCCGCCATTCTGTAAATGTATACGGCAATAAAAAGAACTGCCATAATACAGTAAATTACCTTTGCCGCTTTTTCGGGAAAACCGAATTTTGTCAGTATGTAAACCAAGACAAAAATTATAGGACAGGGGAAAAGCGGATGAAAATAAAAGGCTTCTCTGAAATTGAGATGCAAAAGACTGAAATAGGCTCTCGACATCCCGCATCCCGCGCAGGAAATACCCGTTAAAAGCTTTATCGGACAGCCTGTGAATAAAATATAGATAAGGATTATAAGAAAAAAAGCGCAAATAAGCTTAAGATGCTCTTTAATTTCTTTTTTATTCAGCTTCATAAAAAAACCGCCGTTAAAAAAATTCCCCCTTAATTTCAAGGGGGATTTTGTTCTGTTTTGCTGATTAGTTAAGACCGTTGTACTGGTTGTATGCGGCGCAGATTGCGTTTGTATTTTTAATAAGGAAATACATAGCAACAAGCGGACCGATACCGAAAAGGAAAACGCCTAAAACTGCCCATAAAAGAATTGTAGTTCCGTTTTCCGAAAAATTAAGACCGTAACGCGGAGCATTTTCTGCAAGTCTGTTACCGAGGTTATAGTACCAAATCCAAGAATAAATTCCGCAGGTTAAAATGCTGAGAATAAGGAACTGTGCAAGACCTGCTGTCTTTTTGCCGTCGCCTGCGCAGGCAACATTAACGTCAGCCGCCATCTTATAAAGGAAATAATATCCGTAGATGTTGCAGGTGATTAAATTGAGAAGAATGTAGGCAATAATGCCTCTGTCATCCTTCAGCTTCTGACCGGGAACATAAGCCGGCTCACCCTGAACGGAACGGTTAATCTCATCAAATGCAGACTTAACCTCGCTTTCAGCCTTTGAAAAAGCGCCCTGAGCAGCGTCCTTAACCTGCTGACCTAAATCGTTAACGGGAGCGCCGCACTGCTTGCAGAATTTCATTCCGTCCTCAAGGGGAGCTCCGCATTGTTTACAAAACATATTTTTTCATCCTCTCTTAAAAAACTGCAATAATATTTTAATATAAGTATAACGCTATGTCAATACCTACGGCTTAATTGCTTCTTATTTTCCTGACATTTTCAATATCGGTGTTTGAGCCTAAAACAATAAGAATATCTTCATCCTTAAAAACAAAGTCGGGATTTGGATTTATAATAACCTCTTCGTGACGGCGTATTCCTATAACATTGATGCCGTGGGCTTTTCTCAGGTTAAGCTCAAGAATAGATTTGTTTATCCACTTTTCAGGAATCACAATATCGGTAATACTGTATGTTTCCGATATGTCAAGCGCATCGTAGTAATTTCCCGAAACTATTTCCTTACCGAGTCTTATTCCGACCTCTCTGTCAGGGAAAATAATTTTATCCGCGCCTACCTTTATAAGAATTCTGCCTTCAAAGTCGCTTGTTGCCTTTGCCATTATGAACGGCATACCCATTTCTTTAAGATGCATAACCGTTTTTACGGAAAATTCCATATCGTGTCCTATTGTAATAACCGCGCCGTCAAAAGAGTCAATGTCAAACTGTTCAAGCACCTCTTGCTTGGAGGCGTCCGCGCAAACCGCCTGAGAGGCTTTATCGCTTATGTCCTCAAGCTTTGTAGAGTCTCTGTCAATTACAAGCAGGTCGACATTGGAGTTGTGCAGGGTAGACACAAGACTTTTTCCGAACTGACCTAATCCTATAATCATAAACTGTTTTCTTTTCATATTAAATTACATATCCTTTCAAACTGCAAATAACAGAATTATATTTTAAACAATGTAAGCGACGGGTGTTTATCCTATCGGCATTTTCCCTTCGGGATACTGTATGAGATTTGCATTTCTTTTTGTGTTAAAGAACAGCGCGAGTGAAATCGGACCTATTCTGCCTAAGTACATTGTACCGATAATTATAAGC
Source organism: uncultured Clostridia bacterium (assembly GCA_947364045.1). Classification (GTDB taxonomy): domain Bacteria; phylum Bacillota; class Clostridia; order Oscillospirales; family Acutalibacteraceae; genus Fimenecus. Next base: position 1,119 of record CANARN010000023.1, on the reverse strand, counting down.
TTTGCTGGAAGCGTCAGCTCTGAGGTTAAAGCTCTTGAAAGCCCCACGGTTCCTATTGCGGAAACAACCTCATAAAGACAGTCCTCAAAAGCGCCGGGCTGAACCGCGCAGAAGGCTGTAAGAGAAAGAATCATAACCGAAAAGCTGAGAGTAAAAACGGATGTTGCTTTTCTGACTGTTTCAGCATTTACCGTACGCTTGAAAATTTCGGTATTATTTCTTTCGGAAAGAGCTGAAATGAGTGACACTGCAAGAACAGTAAAGGTGGTGGTTTTAATACCGCCTGCCGTACCTGAGGGTGAACCGCCGATAAACATAAGAATACAGCAAACAATTACAGTGCATCTTCGCAGTCCCTCCTGCGGAACGGAGCAAAAGCCTGCCGTTCTTGTTGTAACGGACTGAAAGAGTGCGGCAAGCAGTTTTTCGCCTAAAGGCAGATTGCCGATGGTTCTTTCATTGGTAAATTCAAGAATAAATATTACAAGCGCTCCGCCGAAGATTAAGAAAGCGGTCATAGTAATAACGGTCTTGGCATATATCGGCAGGGTTTTAATAATTTGTCTTATATTGCCTTTATTTTGAACATATTCCTTTACCTTGTCAACAGTTAAGAACCAAATCGGAAATCCGATGCCGCCCAGAATTATCAGCGCCATTGTAATCAGATTGACTGCGAGGTTTTCGCGGTATGGGATAAGGCTGTCGGGTCCTAAAATGTCTATTCCCGCATTGCAAAACGCCGAAACAGAGTTGAATATGCTTTTCCAAATACCTGAAATTCCGAATTCGGAGACAAAAACAAAGCTGTAAAGAACTGCGCCGATGCCTTCAATTAAAAATGTGCCTATGAATATTTTTTTTATAAGAATGTTCATTCCCTTGTTTGTGTCAAGATTGTAGGCATCTCTGATAAGCTGTTTTTCGTGAAGCCCTATTCGCTTACCTAAAATCTGTAAAAACAGAATGGTAAAGCTGATTACGCCCAAGCCGCCAAGTTGAATTAAAACAAGTATAACCGCCTGTCCGAACAGCGACCAGGTTGAAAAGGTAGGGACTGTAACGAGTCCGGTAACACAGACTGAGGTCGTTGCGGTAAAGAGTGAATCGGTAAAAGGC
>CANARN010000022.1 GCA_947364045.1 uncultured Clostridia bacterium | reverse complement strand
ATGTTAAAACCGACAGCGGAACTCAAAACCGCAAGCCTGTCAACAACACTACAACGACTACGAAACAGCACAGCGGTAATACCGTTACTACTACAAAAACAAACAGTGGGAACGGCGGTTCTGCTGTTACCGCTTGTAATCATAACTGGAAGCTTATTTCATACACCAACGGATGTTACGTTTATTACTGTTCAAAGTGTGACACATACAAGTCGGAAGAACGGGAAATGAACCCCAATGACTTTATGGGGAATAAATCTGAGTATCTTGAATTTCTTGCACTTGTAAATAAAGCACGACGAGCTGAAGGTCTTAACGAATTACAATACTGCCCCGATAGCAGAGTACAAAATATTGCAGATATAAGAGCGAAAGAATTAACGGTTTCATTCTCGCATACTCGCCCCGACGGTTCAGCAGTTGGAAAGTTATTTAATGAATATACAGAAAGCACGGATGGTCTCTATGACGGTTATGGCGGTGAAGCTATTTGTTCAGTTCACGACTCATCGCCAAAAAGTGCATTTGATGGCTTTATGAACTCTCCAAAGCACAGAAAAATTCTAATGTGTGAAGGCTCAACACATTTTGTGTGTGCGAGGTGCGATGGTTATTGGGTGGTATTACCCCTTGTTAAAGCCACTTATGTTGGATAAAAATTAAATAAACCTAAAATGACCTTGCTTGTATAGTGAGGTCTTTTTTATATCTTAAATTCAATGAAAGAGGGAAAAAGCGAATGACAAATAGACATTTAAAGAAACAATTTTCTGACCTTTTACAAGATTTTAAAACAATGCAGATTAAAGTAAATCGCATTTACGAATCTATAGATTCAAATAGGCATGATTTGATTGAAGTAAATGCACATATTAAAGTTCTCAGACGACAAAGTGAATTGGTATCCGAACGGGAGAAAGCTTTATTAGACCTTTGTAAAGATTTTGAGCAACAAAACAAACGTCTAATCGAACAGCAGACAGCTTTAATAAACCTTTGTGAGAAAATTGAAAAAGAAAATGAACGCTTAATTAAACGACAATACGATGAAACGGTGGGAAAAAATGAGAATACTTGAAAAAAGTCTTAATGAAGAACTTACGCCTAAAGATTTTAACAGCAATAAAATATTTTATGGCTACGTTTATTCGGTATGGGGCAGAAAATATAAAAAACGAAATATGCTTTATTATACGCTTTCACTGTATGCCAATAAAGCGAAAGATAAACGCATTTGTAATCTACGGCTTACAGATAAAGTATATTTCAGTATTCCTAAAGAATTTATACAAACAAAAGAATTTTATTGCTGTATTTCATTTTTAGGAAATATACATAATAATCGAAGTGAAGCAGAAGTTTATATTTATGACCCGGATTATATAAAACTTTACGATAGAGATAAAGCAAAATTGACTATATTGCTTTCAAAATTGTGCGATTCAAAGGACGGAGAGTATTGTACTTTATTCACAGATTGCGACACAAAAGAAGAACATTACTGCCGTCCCTTTAAGTGTCCGTCTATGTTTCACGAAGCAAAATGCTTAATGGAGCAGAGCGAAGAATATAAAGAAATCCTCACTATCGAAAGTGAGGATTTACAGTTAAGCAATCTAACAAAATTACTTGACAAATATTGGAGTTTAATGTGGTAAAGTTTAACTGTTTGTTTTTGTTAAAGATAAATATTGACTTATTTTTATTCGAGCATCTTTATAAGTCTTACCTTTGTTTTTGATTTTTGCAAGAAAAACTATATTGCAATTAAACTCTTTTGGAGATTTAAATTCTATTGGTAAATAATAATATACTTTAGGAGAAATCCATAGTCTACAAAGCAATCGTTTATCAGAAGTATTTTGACGGCGTAAAAGAATTTTATAATCCTCTATATCATCTTCTTTTTCCCACTGTAAACGAACAGAACCATAAAATAATTTATAGCAGTTAAAGTCCTCCTCAGTAAAAGGCAAATCAATTCGCTTTCTTGCTATTCTTTTCCTTAACTGCTTTGTAGGTGTAACTAACTCGGACGAACTGCTGCTTATTTTAGATTTTTTAGGTATTGCTTTTGTGCTAGCGTGCGGAACAGTGTCTAACATCATTGTGAGTACGCTTTCCAACTGCCTGCTTATTTGTTCTTTATTTTTAGGATTTCTTATAAAGGTATCCGTTTGAATCGGGTCTAATTCGTCCTGCTTTAACGAGCACCATTCAGCGTGTTCACTTTTGGGATAGGCACTTAAATATGGGGTAGCTGCATTGTTATATGCTAATTGAGCCTGTTTACATTCGGGGCAAATTAAATTTTTTTCAATATTGTCTTTATAAAACTGTTTATCGGTTCTGTAATAACGTGTTATTTCATCAATGAAAAATAATGTATTAAGTTTTGTGCAATATGCATCTTTAAATTTCATTTGTAATCCCCCCAACGCAATAACTTATTCAATGAAAAAATATTTACAAATATATTTACAAATATATTTTATATCATCTTTTTATTTAGCGCAATGCTATTTTTAAATATAGTCAGCAATCAGCTCTGTTACAGAAATGTAGCGGAGCTTTTTGTATATAACACTGATTATCCGCCCAAAAAGGAGTGATGAAAAATACAGCAGTAATAATTAAAAAAATAAAATCGCACATTTGACATAAAATTTTCTGTGTGATAAACTCTGTTCAGAGGTGGAAATTATGAAAAAATTCTTACAAAATCTTAAAGCGGACAAGAAATTCAGAAATACGGTTATTTCGGTCACAAGTGTAGTTGTTGCTTTGGCTATTGTTTTGAGTTCAGCAATGATTTACATTAACCGCAATAAGAACAAGGTTGAAATCGGCAATAAAAGTGAGAGTGTATCTGACAGCCGAGCTGTTGTGGCTGAACCTGAAAGCGAGTCGGCAACAATTGCACAGAGCAATGAGGAAAGTACATCTCAAATTGACGAACAGAACAGTCAAACCGAAAGCTCAGAACCTGCTTCTCAGTCGGGAAATGTTAAAACCGACAGCGGAACTCAAAACCGCAAGCCTGTCAACAACACTACAACAACTACGAAACAGCACGGCGGTAATACCGTTACTACTACAAAATCAAACAGTGGAAGCGGCGGTTCTGCTGTTAACACTTGCAATCATAGTTGGCAACTTATTTCATACACCAACGGCTGTTATGTGTATCACTGTTCAAAGTGCGGCGATTACAAGTCAGAAGAACGGGAAATGAACCCCAATGACTTTATGGGAAACAAGTCAGAATATATGGAGTTTCTTTCGCTTGTGAATAAGGCAAGAAAAGCAGAGGGGCTTAATGAAGTCCAGTATCTTGATGTTGCACAGGAAGGCGCAAATACAAGAGCAGTTGAAATCATTGGAAATTTTTCTCATACAAGACCAAACGGAAAACGTGGTGTTTCAGCGGTAGGAGAATGTATCGTTAAAGCTAATATATCAAACCTTGCCGCTTCTAACGAGAATATTGCAGGTGGACGTGGTTATAACACTTCTGCAACCGATGTATTCAATCGCTGGATGAACTCATCAGGTCATAGAGCAAATATTATGAGCCAATATATTTCACACATTGTTGTAGCGCAATGCGCTGGAAATTGGGTTATGATTGGCATAAGTCCAGTTGACTAAGAATTTTATTGTTAAAACACAAATAAATATTGAAAATTAGAGTTTTGCTTCGGCAAGGCTCTTTTTTATTCCAATAAACAGTTCTGTTACAGAAATGTAGCGGAGCTATGATATTATCAAGGAGAGATTCTTATGAGTTATGTTAATGAAGATGGTAGCAAGTTCACTTTAGATGACTATATTAAAGACTGTAGGTTTATTTTCGCTCAAGAATCGTTTCTTGGGGGTTATGACCATTTGGATGACTGTTTTACTTATGAGTTGGATGACGAAGAAATGGTGTTTGAGTTCTATTCCGAGTTTAGAAAAAAATACAATTCAGAGGTATTGGAAAAATCGTTGCTGAAATGTGTAGATGAAAAATTATTTCAGTATTATCAAATTGAGAAGGCACTTGATAACAGTCAACTTGACTGTGTTATGCTTGCATATGCTTTTGATTTGGACGAAAAAGATATTCACAGAATAGCAAACAAAAATCGTTACAAAAGGGCAAGGAACACGCTGTATGAGTGTGTCTGTGAAAAATATGAGATTAAAAAGCCCTTAAAATATTTCATTACCATAGACGGCAAAGAATACGAATGTACTAAAACAGAAGATAACAAAATTCTTGTAGAAGGGTTTCCCACTTTCTATATACGAGGTTTTTATACAGAGCCGTAATTTATTCTTTGTTCATAATCAAATAGTCGCTATATGTCAAACTTGTTTTCCTATATGTCTTTCCGTCATTCTCAAAGCTTGCCAAAAACCCTATTTTACAATTTGTCTTATTCATTTTTTTGTAGTTGTCAGGGATATGCAAATATACTCTTGGGCTAATATCCAATCTGCAAATAAATTTGCGTTTTTTATTCCACATTAAAATTTTATGCCATTCTTCTAGTATTCCTTTAACAGTTCGGTATTCGGTTTCCCATTTAATATAAACTGTTCCATAGAAAATTTTATAGCAATTAAAATCATCTGCTCTAAATTCTAAATCTATTCTTTTCCTTGAAAGTCTTTCTGAGGCAGAGCTGTATCCTTTGAAATGACTACGAGTGCCTTTACCTATAGCGGATGGCTTTGAAGAAGTTTTTGTTGTTGCTGTAGAAAGGTCATCTAAAATTAATATAACCGTTTCAATTTGTCTGATAATTAAATCTTTATTTTCCTTGGCCTTAATAAATCGGAGAGCTTTTTTAGGACTCATTTCCTCTTGCTTTAGAGAACACCATTCAGCATGTTCGCTTTTAGGATAAGCGCTTAAATATGGGGTAGATGCATTATTATATGCTAATTGAGCTTGTTCACATTCAGGACAAAAGAGATTATCTTTAAGTTCATTAACGAAAAGCGTTTTATTTGTTTTGAACAAAAATGAAATATTATCAATGCTTATCGTTTTATGGTGTCTTTTCAAATAAGCTTCTTCAAATTTCATAAAAAATCACCTTAGCCAATTCATCTATGAGATGGAAAATATTTACAAATATATTTTATATCATCTTTTCATTTAGCGCAATGCTATTTTTAAATATAGTCAGCAATCAGCTCTGTTACAGAAATGTAGCGGAGCTTTTTGTATATAACACTGATTATCCGCCACAAAGGAGTGATGAAAAAACACGGCGGTAAAAAATCAAATATTTATGTAAAGGAGTTAAAAAATGCAAAAAAAATTCAGCAAAATTCTCTCGGCGTTCTTGGCGGTACTTATGATACTGTCAATTATACCGATACAAACATTCGCTGCTACGGTAACAAACCCGTGGAAAAACAGCACGGTGAACAGTAATGTGTTTCTTGATGCACTAAAATACACGGGCTATGACGTTTCACAGTTTACCGTAAACGGCAAAAGCGGCGCAGATGTAACAAAACGCTCGAAAATCGGCTACAACGCAGGCGGTGCAACGGGGCTTGAAACATCAAGCGGTAAACCAAACATTTCCGCATTTGAAAAAAACGGAATGTGCTGTGCATCATACGCAAGCTATGTTTACTTTAACTATCTGCCGAATGTCTACGGCTTGGATACTTCATTTTTGGCAAAGCCGTCCAATCCACGTTCAACATCGGATTGGCATACAGCTTGCGAAAAGTGGGTGAAAAGCGGAACTGCAACAAAAACCGTTATCAATAAATCTTGTTCTTCGGCATCAAATCTTGTTGTGTTGGATAAAGTACCTATAGGTTCTCTGTTAATATTTACAGATAACAGCGGAAAGTATTCGCACACAGGCATTTATGCGGGTAAAAAGAACGGTAACTATTATCAAACACAGGTGGGCAACAGCCGAGGACCTGAAGTGCAATTGATTAACGGCTTTTACAGCGGACCAAGCGGTTATGCTAATCTCTATGCGGCATATACGCCTGATTATTATGAGCCACAATACGGTGCAGTAGGTGTTAGTAAAGTAGATGATGCGGGCAAAGCTGTAAGCGGTGCAAAAATCGGAGTGTATTCTGACAAAAATTGCACAAGACTTTTAACTACGTTAACGACTAATTCATCGGGAAATGCCGTTTACGGAATATCAAACGGAGAATATACGCTTGATGAAGGTAATACTTACTATTTCAAAGAAACAACAGCCCCCACAGGCTATGACAAATCAAATCAAGTAGTTTCCGCTACGGTAGTGGCAGACAAGACCACCTACGCATCAACTAAAATTGTTGACAACCGCAAGGGCTGGATTAGAATACAAAAGTGTGACGACAGCGGTGCAGTTCTTGGTGCGGGTTACGAATTTAGCGTTTATTCCGACAAGGCTTGTACCAAAAAGGTTGACACAATAACAACAGATGCTAAAGGCTATTGTGCATCTGATTATCTTACAGCAGGTACTTACTATGTAAAAGAAACTAAACTTCCTTCAACTGACAAAATTCATAAGCTAAATACAACTGTTTATACCGTTAATGTTCCAAAAGGAACTTATGTGTATGTTACTCACGGTCAGTGGAATAACTGGTTTAGTAACGATTTAATGCGTGGTAATGCAACTGTTATCAAAACCTCTGAGGACGGTGTTGTTGAAGGCGTTTCGTTCCGTTTGTTCGGTACTTCCGCTTCAGGCTCTGCGGTTGATATGACCGCAAAGACCGACAGCACGGGCAAAGCGAGCTTCAGTAATGTTCTTATCGGTACATATACTATCGAAGAAATCAATGCCCCGGACAGATACGTTGCTCAAAAATCACAGACTGTAACCATTAAGAACGGTCAGACAGCATCGGTGACATTTAATAACACATTAAAGCGTGGCAACATTGAGCTAACAAAAGTAGATGCCGAATATCCCGACAACAAACTGTCAGGTGCAGAGTTTACCGTAACAATTACCAAAGACGGCGAAACAATAACGCAAAAAATGACAGAGGTAAGCACAGGCGTTTACAGACTTGAGAATATCGCCTACGGCAGTGAGTGTGTGATTAAGGAAACAAAAGCTCCCACAGGCTTTGTTCTTTCAGATGAAACTTTTACAGTAAAAATTGAGGACGCAAAAACCTATACCGTATCAAGCGAGGGCTTTGACGCTGTTATCAACCAACCGATTAAAGGCAGTCTGAAAATCGTTAAAGTTGACAGCTTTAATAACACACCGCTTGAAGGTGTCGGCTACCGTTTATTCAATTCAGACGGCGAGCAAATTTCCGAAGGCTACACAAGTGAGAACGGCGAGCTTGTTTTTGAGGGCTTGAGGTACGGTGAATACAAATATCAGGAATTTAAAGCTCCTGAAGGATTTGTTATTGACGAAACCGTATATGATTTTTCCGTCACAACAGACGGTCAGATTATTACTGCACAGCGTGAAAACAGCGCAGTCGAAGGCAGTATCCTTATTCACAAAACGGATATGAACGGAAACGTGCTGTCAGATGTGTCATTCCTGCTCGAATACTCTACTGACGGCGGAGTAACATATCAACCCGTATTTTCTCGTAATGCAAACGATACGGTATCTGTCGGCGGATGCACAAGTGCAGAGCTTCAGGACGGCGTACTCATTACCGATGAGAACGGTGAAGCGTATTTCACAGGACTGCGTATCAGCACTCAGACAGGTAATATCCTTTACCGTGTAACAGAAACAAAAACACAAACAGGTTTTCAGCTTCTTTCGGATTATGCTTTCGAGGGAGAGCTTAAAGAGAACGGCGATATTGACATTGAATTTACAGTTGTCAATGCGCCGATTTTTGTTTTACCCGCAACTGGCGGTACAGGCTTTGCCGTTTATACCGTGATTGGTGTCACGGCGGCTATTGTCGCTTTATTGTACGGCTACAATGTATTTAAAACAAGAAAGAAAAAAACTAAAAATGAAAGGAAATGATTATCTTGAGAAAACTTAAAAAATTGCTCGTACTCTGCCTTGCATTTGTTATGGTTCTGAGTATGATTCCCACAGCGTTTGCGGCAACGTCTTCCTCTGCCACTATTGACACTGACAGAAAAGCCAGTGTCAGTTTGTATAAATATAATTCTACGTCCGCCAATGAGAACGGCATTAAACTTGACAGCTATGTTTCAAACGGACAGAAGAATGAAACAGCGGAAACCACTCTTGCGGACTACGCAATTAAAGGCGTTATTTTCACATATCTGAAAATTGCCGATATTAAAACATATTCGGCTCAGGAGCTTAACGGCTATAAAGATATGGTGCTTTACGGCTTTGAAAAAGGTGAAAAGACGAACAGCTTTTTATCAGCTCTCGGTCTGACTGAGAGTGACGCATACACAACTGATGATTACAGCATATCTTTCACAAGTGATATTTTGAATAATGCACTCCGTGCAAAGCTCGACAGCAATTCGTCTGTTGCTAAAAGCAACCTTGAAAAATATATTACGGATTTCGGCGGTACTGAAATGCCTGAAACAAACGCAAACGGCTTTTCATCCGCAACCGACCTTGACCTTGGCTTATATCTCTTCGTTGAAACATCTGTCCCTGAAAATGTTTCAATTACAACGGCTCCGTTCCTTTTAAGCCTGCCTATGACAAGCGTTGACGGCTCTGAATGGCTCTATGACATTAGCGTATATCCGAAGAACGAAACTGACAGTCCGAACCTTGAAAAGACTTTGCGTGAAAGCAAAGCGGACACAGGAAAGAATAACGGCACAGCAAATGACATTAAAGACGGCTATGCTCATACAGCAACAGGCTCTGACGGCGATGTAATTGACTATCAGCTTATTTCTACACTGCCCTCAATTACATCAAATGCAACATCTTTGAGCGAATACACATTTGTTGATACTCTTTCAAAAGGAATTGAGTACAACAAGAATGACATTGAAATTGAGTGGTACAAAGATGCGGACTGCACCGAGCTTATTACAGCTTGGACTCAGGCAGACGGTAAATTTACTGTTGATTACGGCACATCAGACAATGGCTCTACAACAATGACTGTAAAAATGACAGCGGACGGTTTAAACGAAATCAACCATTCAGAAGCAGTATATGACAGCGACAGCGTATATAACGGTTATTCGGACTGCACAGTAAGAGTAACATATTCCTGCACGGTTAATTCAAACGCCGACGTTGTTTACGGCGATAACGGCAATCCCAACGAGGTAACGCTCACTTGGAAACGCTCCAATATGGATTATTACGATACACTTAAAGATGATTGTCATTTCTACACTTACGGAATTGATATGACAAAAGAATTTTCCGACAAGCTCGGCAATTTCGAGAATGTTCAGTTTATAATTCATAACGATACCGATAATTATTGGGTTACAGCAGAATTAAACGAGTCTGAAGGTGTTTATTACGTTACGGGACACGTAACAGACGAAGCATCTGCTACTGTATTTACTCCCGTTACATCAAACGGTGACGAAGGCAAGATAATCGTTAAAGGCTTGGAAGATGATGCGTATACTTTGACAGAAATTAAAACTGATAAAGGCTATACGCTTCTTAAAAAGGCTATAAAGGTTATTATTTCCTCTTCGGATAACGGTGAGCTGTGTTCAGTATGCGGCAAGCACGGATTGACAGCTACGGCAACGCTTAACGGTGATGCTGTTACTATGACCGAGGATAACGGTTCTTTACACGCTCTCGTTCCCTTTAAGGTAATTAACCACAAAGGCTTTTATATCCCGACAACAGGAGCTGAGGGTGTATTTGGCTTTGCTTTATTGGCAGTAGTTCTTTTGTCAGGCTCTCTTGCTTTTGCACTGTCCTTGAGCCGTAAACGCAGACGTGAAAAAAATTAAGTGCTTTTTAAAATCGGTTAAGGAAAAAAGAATAATACCGTTTACCGTTGCAGGAATTACGATGCTTTTTGCATTTTGTATGCTCATTTATCCGCCGCTTTCCAACAAAATTGCAAATTCTGACTGTTCTGAGGTACGTGCTGAATATTATGAAACCGTAAGTCAGACAGATGCCGCCGTTGTAAATGAAATTACTTCGGCGGCGCAGGAATATAACTCATCTTTGCAGTCGGTTCGCTTTGGAGCGGAAACCGAACAGCCCTCAAAGACGGATTATAACGAATTGCTTAATGTTAACGGTAACGGTATTATGGGATATATTGAAATTCCCGATATTAACGTGTATTTGCCGATTTATCACGGCACATCTGAGGAAAGTCTTAATAACGGTGTCGGGCATCTGATAGGCTCGTCGCTTCCTGTCGGTGGTGCAGGAACGCATACTGTTCTCACCGGGCATTCCGGTGTTGTCGGAAAGAGGCTCTTTTCTGACCTTGAGCAGATGAAAGTCGGAAATGTTTTCTATTTGCACGTTTTGCAGGAAACTCTTGCATATAAAGTAACGGAGATACACACGGTAGAGCCGAATGACACGTCGCTTTTATCTGTTAAAGAGGATAAGGACAGATGCACACTCATCACGTGTACGCCTTTTGGCGTTAATACACACAGACTGTTGGTACAAGCTGACCGTATATCTTCCGCAGAAGCAAAGGAAATTTCAGAAAATAACGATGTCGGTTCAACTCTGACGGTATCCACGTGGGAAAAACAGTATTATTCAGGTCTGATTTTCGGCGGAATAATTTTACTTTTTATCTTTCTCATATTCTTTATATGCAAAGGAATAAAAAGGTTAAAGCATAATAAAAAAAGATAAATTTACTGAGGTTGTTCAATTTATGCAACCTCTTTTTTATTTACAGATACGTTTTATGCAGTTGTGCGGTACCTTATTCCGTACAACTGCCGATTTGAAAATAAATATTTAATAGGAGAATGTTTATGGAGCAAGAAATGCTTTTTGAAGTATGGAAAGACGGAGTGCCGAAAATGGGTACTAACAGCGAATCATGTATCTATGATAAGGCTACAATTAAAGCTATGAAAGCCGCAGGTTACACAATAATAGACCGACGGAAAAAGAAACAGAAAAGCTCGTCTGAAAAGACGTTATAACGGAGGATAAAATGCTTAAAGTCGGAACATATAAAAAGGTTTACATATTGCAAACAACCGTAGATGAATTAAAAACTTGTGTTAATAAATACGGTAAGCTTTTTGTTACACCAAATAACAAGATAATATATGAAGTTGCTGATGAAAGACACATATTTAAAATATTACAGTCACAGGGAGACTTTTCATCTGTGAGCTGTGACGAAATTTGGGTCGGTGTTTCAGATGGCGATATAACTTTTAAAAGAATTGTAAATAATCCCTTATGGGTTAAATGAGTAAAAAAGGAGTTTTTATTTATGTATTGCACTAAATGCGGAAAATTATTGGAAAACGGAGTTTGCCAGAATTGCGGTAACATCGAAAATACGGCGGCACAGCAACCGTTCCAACAGGAACAGCCAATTGATGAAAAGGCTGTATATAGGGCGGCGGCAAAGAAGTATTGGTACGCTTTCCTTATTCCTGTGCTGTTCTTTGTTCCGATTATGAAAGAAAACAAGAATGAAGCAGGAAACATTGACGTTGCCAACAATGTTCTATGGATTTTAATTCTGAATGTTGCTGCTACAATTTTAAATTCATTCTTTAGCGGTTTTCTCGGTACAATGTTTTCACTTGTATCAAGTGTTGTGGGGGTTTTCGCTTTTGTAATGTTCATTTGCGCAGTATCAGGCAACGGCATTAAAGTACCTTGTTTGGGCGATATTAAAATCGTTAAATAATATAGGTTCACATAAAGCTGACGGCAGGACTTGATTTCTTGCCGTCAGACTGAAACAACAATGAAAGGAATTTTATTATGAAAAAAATAACAGTCAGCCTATTGGCTGTAATAATGATAATGTCTTTTTGTGCGTGCGGCAAAAACACAGAAGCAAATAAGCCCTCAGAGCAATCGTCTATTATATCAAATTCTGATTCTACGTCTCAAAAAAATGAATTGATTTATAATTCTACGGAAGCTTTTGATTATATAGAAGTTGAAGGCGGCATAACAATTATTGAATTTAAGAATTATGACAGGATTGAATATTCAAAAGTTATTATTCCATCAGAAATCGCTGGTAAAAAAGTGGTTGGTATTGGTTCTTTGGAAGAGTACAATTATTGGGTATTTGCAGATTTTTCAAGACCGTGCGAGGTCGTAGTACCTGAAACTGTTTCATATATTGGAGTAAGAACTTTTTATCATGCTAAGAATTTAGTGAAGGTATCTGGTGGTGAAAACTGTCAAATAATCGGCGATTTTGCGTTTGCTGATTGTGATGATTTAGAAGAAGTAACATTTTTGAATAATGTTGATGTGGTTTCGGAAAATGCATTCAGTGATTGTGAAAAATTTTTGGTAGCTAACTAAATAGGTGAAAACAGAGAGGGATTAAGATGAGAAAAAAAGGAAATGAAAAAGGAGCAAATTATTTATGATTATATATACATACAACTCTGAACTTTTAACAAATAAGAGCGGAGTCAAAAAAATCACTAAAAAGGTTGACGGTTCAGAAGTAACTATTTTTGCGCTTGAAAAGCTCAGCGAAGGCAACCGTGTAGTTGGCTATACGGATTTAAAACGGTATTCGAGTGAAAAATACAGTGTTTTATCTATTAAAGATTGTGCTGATGATTTTAATGTGTTTAAAAAGAAAAATAGGCTTTTTCACAAAACCGAGGGCTATATCCCCGTCGGAACGGACGGCAATGAATTTATTGAAGTTGTAAAAATCAGATTTTTACCGATTATTCTTCTGATTTTGCTCTTATTGGGAATGTTACTGTGCTTTAATTACTGCAATTCAAATATTGACGGTAAAAATCCGTGGCGTCCCACTATTCAGGATTTCAGTAATCAGTGGCAAGACGAAGATACAACAAAATTGCAAAATTCTATTGACGTTATAGGATTTACGGCAATATCAGTAGACTCAAAAACAGGCAATGCAAAAGTCAGTCTGATAAACCCCGAAGGCAATCCCTGTTATTTTAAATTTTACATATATACCGAGAACGGCGTTCCTCTTTATGAGTCTGATTTAGTTCCGCCAAATAAAGAAATAACAAAAATCACATTAAATACCAAGCTCGAAGAAGGCTCGCACAAGGGCTATGTTTTCATTGAAACTTTTGAGCTTGAAACGGGTAATGAAATGAACTCAGCGAAATTCGATATTGATATTATTTCGAGGTAATAACGGCTTAAAAACCGTTTTTACATATATAAGCCGATATATTATGACGGGAATGCGAAGCAAAGATTTTATTATTTAACAAATTTTAAATTATTAGGAGTGTATAAAACTATGAAAACTATGAAAAATATGAAAAAAATAATCTCAATCTTACTTGCAATGGCTTTGACAACAGCTATTGCAGTTCCGACATTCGCCGCAGACAAGACCCTCGACCAAAATCAGACATCAAACAGTGCCACTGCATATTTTCAGGCAGGACAGGTTGTTGACAATAAGGGTACTGAAGACCCCTCTGATGATGTTGTTCAGGGTACTTATGCAGTAACAATTCCCACATACATTGACGTTGCAGAAAAAGACGGCACGCCTACGGAATACAGCATAACTGCCAAAGACGTACTTATCCCGTACAATACTAACCTCACAGTCGCAGTTGACTATGACGTTCTTGAATTGTCAGGCAACACGCTTGCATACAAAATGAAGGCAGACCCTCAGAGTACAAACGGCGCACTTGCTGACATTGCAACAGGCGCAACAGTTCTGACAGCAGCCGCAGGTGACCCGACAGCAGTAACTACTTCGCAAATCGGCGCAGTTCTTACGGCAGAACCGCTTTATTCAGGCAACTGGACTGATACAGTAACATTCACCGTATCAGTTGCTTAACAGATTATTGACGTAAAAGAATATTAGCTTTAATATTCCCGTCTGATATATCGCACGCACACAAAGACAATAAAACTAAAAAGAAAGGTGGAAACCTAATGAAAAAACTTTTTGCCATTCTTATGGCAATACTTTTAATTTTATCAATCAGCGTTCCTACGTTTGCTGCTGAAATTAACTCGACAAACAATTCTGTCGGTGCTTCTGCAACGGCAGAACGGAGCGTAACATCTGCTTACAGAATAACTATCCCGTCATATATTCAGGCAACGGAAACAAAGGAGTTTCCGACGGCTTCAAATGATGAAGAGAAGATAGCTATTGCAGAGTCTTTTGCAAAAGATTACCAAAAAGAAATTGAGCGAATGGTAAATGATTATCAGATTACATACTATTCTGCTGTACTTTTATCCGCAGTGGGAGAAGAAACCGATGAATTAGTCGCTCTTGCTAAGCAGGGCGATGAAGCCCTTGAAGCGGCTGTTGAAGCTTCTATGAGTGATGAGAACGGCAATCCAATTACAGATATTAACGATTATGCCGAAAATATGTTAGGAATTACTCTCATTGAAATTGCGACATATTTGGAATACGGTGTATTATCCGTTCCTGAACAGTTTGAAAATGCTGTTAGTTTTAATGTGACCGCAAAAGACGTTTTAATTGATAATATGGAAGAGCTTCGTGTAACAGTAAGCTATGATAATATCCTGTCAGACTCAAGAGGAGCTGAACTGGATTATAAAATATATAATAAATATGCTTACGTTAATAACGGAGATGTCATTTTGAGAGCTGCTGCGGGTAATCCCGATGCAGTTTACTCAACCTCAGTATCCGCTATGGTTGAGCCTTCTCCTTTTGCTGGCACATTTACCGACACAGTAACATTTAATGCGTCGGTGGACTATAGCGGAACTGTTTATGAAATCGGTGCAACACAGCCTGATTATGTTCTCGCTGTTTTTAATAAAGATTTCACAAAAGTAGTTATTCGTCCTAACGGTGAAAATTCTGACGGTCGAATGAAGGATTTCGTGTATGCAGACGAAAATAACCCGATGTATAAACACGCAGATACATTAAAAACCGCAGTATTTGAAAACGGTGTAAAAAATGTCGGAAGCTATGCTTTTGATTATTTTAAAGAATATAATAGTTCTATTCTTTCTTCTGTGACATTATGTGATACAATTGAAATTATAGGAGAGGAAGCGTTTGCGACTACTGATATAACCGAAATAACGGTTCCAAGCAGTGTTAAAACAATATGTGAATATGCATTTCGAGATGCTCATTCACTTAAATCTGTTGTTTTTGAAAACGGTGTAGAGACAATTGAAAATAATGCATTTTACAATTGCTCTTTAACGAGCGTAAGTATACCTGCTTCTGTTAAGAACATAGATTTAGTCGCAGCTTTTTCCGGTAATACATCTACAAGTTACTGTTCTTGCCCCTACAACCGTATTACTGAAATAAATGTCTCTGCCGATAATCCGTATTTTTCATCACTTGACGGTGTTGTTTACAACAAAGATATGACATCTTTGCTGTATTATCCTACTTGTAAAGAAGGCACGACATTCGCAATACCCTCTACAGTAAAAGAAATAGGTAGAAGAGCATTTCAACACAATCAGTATCTTACATCAATTGAAATACCAGACACTGTAAAGATACTTAATGATTATGCGTTTTTCTGTATGAAATCTCTTACCTCATTGCAAATAGGAAATGGAGTAACATCTATACCCACGGGCGCTTTCGGATACTGCAAAGGATTAACTGAAGTGACAATTCCAAGTAATGTAAAAAGCATAGGCAATGATGCATTTTGGTATTGTAATTCTATTAAAAATCTAATTATCAGCGAGGGAGTATCAAGTATAGCTTACAGAGCGTTTGCCAATTGCGGCACTCTTACAAATGTCACTATACCGAGCAGTGTCACCGATATAGATGCAGCTGCTTTTGCATACGATGATAGAATAAGTGCAATATACGGTACATCAGGCTCTTATGCTGAAACCTTTGCGGCTGAAAAAGGATACACGTTTGTGGCTGTTTAATACTCAGTATAAACAAAATATAAAATACAGTATGAACCGCTTGATTTCAAAATCAGGCGGTTTTTTTATGCCAAAATCCAGATATATAATACAGATTGGCGGTGAAGTTGATTGAATAAGTCAAATTTAATATCGGAATTATATAGCGAAACCGTAAAAAAAATCGTATCTTCCCCTCAAGCGTGGAAATCGTTTTTACGTACAGCTTGCCGAAATTACAAACTTGAAATTGACGAGCAAATTCTTTTATATGCGCAAAAGCCTAATGCTACTGCAATTCTTACCGTTGAACAATGGAATAGATTCGGAAGAATTGTGAAACAAGATGCAGATGTAATATCTTTGGTCAGGAGAGATAAATTCCAAAGCTATTTTGATATTTCCGATACCTTGGAAACCGAATATTCACGCCCTGTCCCCTTATGGGAAATGCGTAAAGAATATGAAAAAGATGTTATCGAAAGAATATCAAAGACTTTCGGTACAGAAAAAATACATACAAACGTTGCGGCAACGGTTGTCAAAGCTATTTTAGAGCTTACTACTTCATCATTTTCAGCAAATGTAAAATTTCTTTCAGAGTTGTTCAGAGAAATTGATTTTCTTGACAGTAACGGTAATGAAAATTTTTCTGCATATAATAAGATGCTGAAAAACAGTACCTCGTATGCTGTATTAACAAGGCTGAATATTAACGCAGACGAAATTTTCCCTGATAATACATTTAAAGATATTGTCCTTTTTCAAAATAAAAATTTAATTATGGAATTGGGTAAAAATCTTAAGGAAATATCATCGTCTGTTTTAAACGAAATAGCTAATACGGTATTGCCGTTATATCAACAGTCCGAAAAAATGTACGAAAATCAAAATCGCACATTTGCAAAGAAAAAAATCTCTGTATATAATGAAGTTGAAACAAAAACATCAGGAGGTCTTTCAAATGAAAATCACGTACACGAAAGTCGGAGATTACAATTTCCCGAACATAGAAATGCCGTCTCAGCCCAAAGTGACATTGGGAATTTACGGTCGAGCGAGGGAACGCTACCTGAAGAAAAACAATTACGGTCTGTACGCTCACCTCAATCTGAGCTGCACCCTGTTAGCTCACTTGGCGGAAACTCAGGAGAGAGCCAAAGCAATGGAAGAGGAGCTGATAGAGAGCATAGCAAAGAAAGAGGGCGTGAACGAGGAACTGAAAGCTCAAGACCAAATGCGTTGGGTGCAGGAAATGAACAATATACGAGCCAGGGCAAAGGAAATCGTAATGGCGGAAGTGATTTACGCTTAAATCCTGACACTGCTGAGCTGTTGCCCACTTATTCGGAACAAATATCGTTATTTACAGAAAAAGCAGAGGAAAAATCTTCTGCTTTTTTTGTTGCCCAAAACAGTATTAACGAAATTCTTATTCGTGGAACAGGCACACAGGGCGGTAAATTCAGAGTTTTGGAGCAGTACGAAAAACAGCAGTCGCAGAAAGAGAACGCAGAGTTTTTGAAAAAAGAATACGGTTCTTACGGAGCTTTTCCTGTTATATCGAATCCAAGATTAAGTTTAATCTGTTCTACAAAGGGAATGGAAATTTCCAATAGCAACAATGAACATATTGTTTTAAATTGGAAACAGGTTGCAAAATATATCGGCAATTTAATTAAAGCGGACGATTATCTCACTCCCGTGGAAAAAGAACAATACAAACGGCAAACAGCCGAGCTTATCACTCCTACAGAAAATACTCCGCTGTGGAATGGGTATTCATCTGTAAAAAACGAAAATCCCAACAACATAGTTCTTTATCAGGTAGGCGATTTTTTTGAAGCGTACCGGGACGATGCAAAAGCCGTAGCAGAAACACTTGACTTACTTATGACCTCACGCTCTATTAACAAAGACACAAGAGTGCCTATGGTGGGCTTTCCGGCACACCGTCTTGAAAGCAGTTTAAACGCTTTGACTGATAAAGGCTATTCGATTACGGTTTCGCAAATTGAAAACGGTAAACGCAAAACAATATATATCGTTCCCGAAAATCAGCAGAATGTAATTAAAGATGTTGAGTATACGGAGCGTGATAACGCTAACAAATCCGAGATAAAATTACCAACAATCACATGCGAATGGAGTGAAAGTCCTATTTTTGAGGACGGTAAGATTTATTCCGTTGCTGAGTTTGACAGACTGATGAAGCAGGCTGATGATGAAAGAATGTCGGGTAAAGCCGCTGCCGTAAAAAAATACGGCTCTCTGGAAGCTTGGTATAATTCAGATATTGAAGATGAATATACGCAGTATTACGGCTATGATAAAGTTAAATTCACTTTAAATATGCCTAACGGCACAACATTTACAGAAAGACAGGATATAGGCGATGGTTATGGCGGTGTAATTGACTTTTTAAAGCGCTATCCCGTATACAACGCCGTTATTCCTATTTTGGAAAATGCAGTTAAAGCACTGTCATCTGAGCCTATTGCTGAAGCACAAGAGCCTGTTGAGCGTAAAACAGCAGAAAAAACAGAAGCACTTCTTCCTGATGAAACGTATAATGAAAAAATTCCGCATAATTTTGACCTTGCAAATAATCCTGTTGAGGAAGTCAGCAAGAAAGAACGTTTCCGCAGAAATATTGAGGCTATTAAAACTCTCAAGGCGTGTGAGTTTGAGGGCAGATTTGCAAGACCTGTGGAACAGATTACTTTATCAAAATATGTCGGTTGGGGCGGTATGCCCGAAGCCTTTGATGAAAAAAACAAAGCGTGGAAAGATGAATTTATTGAGCTTAAATCAACGCTTTCACTGCCGGAATATGAAAGTGCCAATGATAGTGTTTTAAGTGCTTTCTACACTCCCACAGAGGTTGTATCAGCTGTATATGAGATTATTGAGCGTTTAGGCTTTAAAGAAGGCAACATCTTAGAGCCGTCCTGCGGTGTAGGTAACTTTATAGGAATGTTACCGCCCAATATGCAGAACAGTAAAATTCACGGCGTAGAGATTGACACCGTATCCGCAGGAATTGCAAAACAGCTTTATCAAAAAGCTACCATTAAAGCCGAGCCGTTTGAAAAGGCGGATTTAAAGGATAATTTCTTTGATGCTGTTATAGGTAATGTTCCTTTCGGAGATTTTAAAGTTCTTGACAGCAGATATGATAAGCACAATTTCCTTATTCACGATTATTTCTTTGCAAAATCCCTTGATAAAGTCCGTTCAGGCGGTCTTTTAGTGCTTTTAACCTCAATGGGTACAATGGATAAGGCAAATCCCAAAGTGCGTAAATACATAGCACAGAGAGCCGAACTTTTAGGGGCTATCCGTTTGCCAAATAACACGTTTAAGGGTAACGCAGGAACGTCGGCTGTTTCCGACATTATTATTTTGCAAAAACGTGACCGACCAATGGATGTTGAACCCCAGTGGGTGCATTTGTCCGAGGCCGGTAACGGCGTTCCGATGAACAGCTACTTTGTAAGCCATCCCGAAATGATTTTAGGCAAAATGGAAATGGTATCAAGTCAGTACGGTAAGAAACGTGCCACTTGTACGCCAATAAAAAACGTGTCCCTTAAGGAACAGCTTCATAAGGCTGTTCAGAATATCGACGGTGAAATTACTGATTATACACCTTTGGAAGAAATTGAAACAGATATTAAGACCACTATTCCTGCCGACCCTGACGTGAGGAATTTTTCTTATACGCTGTTTGACGGCAAAATTTATTACCGTGAAAATTCTCAAATGACACTTGTAGAGCTGTCGGAAGATAACTTCGATAGAATTAAAGGCTTAATAGAAATCCGTGACTGTGTACGTAATCTTTTAGATTTGCAAAGAGATGATTATTCTGATGCGGATATAAAAGCGGAGCAATTCAGACTTAACGAGCTTTATGACAGCTTTACAAAGAAATACCGTTTGCTCAATTCACGTACTAACAAGGCACTTTTTTATGAGGACAGCTCATCACCTTTGCTATTATCTCTTGAAAAATTTGATGAAGAAAATGTATACAAAGGAAAAGCGGACATCTTCACTAAAAGGACTATTAAGCCTCACAAGGCGGTAACATCAGTAGAAACTGCAAGTGAAGCATTGGCGGTTTCAATGGGTGAAAAGGCTTGTATTGACATTCCGTATATGTGTTCTCTCACAGAGAAAACGGAAAAAGAAATATATGAGGCTTTAAAAGGTGTTATTTTCCTCAATCCTATGTATGATGAAAAATCAGGACGCAATAACAAGTACGTCATGGCGGACGAGTATCTTTCCGGCAACGTGCGTATTAAGCTCGAGCAGGCTCGCAAAGCTGCCGAGATAGCTCCTAATGATTTTGCTATAAATGTTGAAGCTCTTCAAAATGTTCAGCCTAAAGACTTAACTGCAAGTGAAATTTCCGTACAATTGGGAACAACGTGGATTGCACCGAGGATATATGAGAAATTTGTTTACGAGCTTTTAAAAACACCGCTTGTATGCCGTTTTGATATTAAGATAAGCTATTCTTCATATACAGGCGAATGGAATATATCTAATAAATCAATGGACAGCAGTAATATAAATGCAACGAATATTTACGGTACAGAGAGAGTAAGCGCATACAAGATTATTGAGGACACTTTAAATCTTCGTGACGTTCGTATTTATGACTATATCACACAACCTGACGGCAAAGTTAAAGCTGTGCTGAACGATAAAGAAACTCAAATAGCACAGGAAAAACAGGAAAATATCAAAGAAAAATTCAAGGAGTGGATATGGTCTGACCCTGCTCGCAGGAATGAGCTTTGCAAGCAGTACAATGAAAAATATAACTGTATCCGTCCCCGTGAATATGACGGCAGTCATATCGTGTTTAGCGGTATGAACCCGGAAATAACCTTAAAACAGCACCAAAAGAACGCTGTGGCTCATATTCTTTACGGCGGTAATACTTTGCTTGCTCACGCAGTCGGCGCAGGCAAGACATTTGAAATGGTTGCGGCCGCTATGGAAAGCAAACGTCTTGGGCTTTGTAATAAATCAATGTTTGTTGTGCCTAATCACATTACTGAACAGTGGGCAAATGAATTTATGAGCCTTTATCCTTCGGCAAATATCTTAGTGGCAACAGAAGAGGATTTTTCCACACAGAAACGAAAGCGATTCTGCGGAAAAATTGCTACGGGAGATTATGATGCAATTATAATCGGTCATTCACAGTTTGAAAAAATCCCTATGAGCATTGAACGGCAAAAAGAAATGCTCCAAAGTCAGCTTGACGATATTTTAGACGGAATGGCAAGTACATCAGATAACTTTACCGTTAAACAATTAGCGAGAAGCAAAAAGCAAGTTCAGAATAAGCTCGAAAAGCTTAATTCGCAAACGAGAAAAGATGATGTTGTTACCTTTGAACAGCTTGGCGTTGACAGGCTGTTCGTCGATGAGAGCCATTATTACAAAAATCTTTTCCTATATACTAAAATGCGAAATGTTGCAGGAATATCACAGACGGAAGCTCAAAAAAGCTCTGACCTCTTTATGAAATGTCAGTATCTTGATAAATTGACAGACAACCGTGGCGTTGTTTTTGCTACGGGTACTCCCGTTTCAAACAGTATGGTTGAGCTTTACACAATACAGCGTTACTTGCAGTATGATACCCTTGTAAAGAATAATTTACAGCATTTTGACAGTTGGGCTTCGATGTTCGGTGAAACGGTAACTGCTATTGAATTAAAGCCCGAAGGCACAGGCTACCGTGCAAAAAAACGATTTTCACGGTTTAATAACTTGCCTGAACTTATGGCAATGTTCAAGGAAATTGCCGATATTAAAACTGCGGATATGCTTGATTTGGATGTTCCTGAAGCTGAATACATAACGGTAACAACAAAAGCATCAGAAATACAAAAAGGCTTGGTTGACGAACTCGGTAAACGTGCGGAAAAAATTCGTGGTGGCGGTGTTCAAGCTAACATTGATAATATGCTGAAAATCACCAATGACGGACGCAGATTAGCCCTTGACCAAAGGCTGATTAACCCTCTGTTTCCTGATGACCCCGACAGTAAGGTCAATGCCTGTGTTAATAATGTGTTTACCACTTGGCAAGAAACTATGGATAAAAGCTCTGCACAGCTTGTCTTTTGTGACCTATCAACACCGAAAAATTCAGATGAATTTTCAGTATATAATGACGTTCGTGACAAGCTGATAGCAAAGGGTGTCCCTAAATCCGAAATAGAATTTATCCATAATGCTAAAACAAAGGCACAAAAGGATATACTGTTTAAAAAGGTACAGAAAGGGATTGTCCGTGTTTTGCTCGGCTCAACTGCTAAAATGGGTGCAGGTACAAATGTGCAGGATAAGCTGATAGCTTTACACGATTTGGACTGTCCGTGGCGTCCCTCTGACCTTGAGCAAAGGGCAGGAAGAATTGTGCGTCAGCACAACGAGAATCCGTTTGTTAAGCTCTATAGATATGTTACGAAAGGCACTTTTGATGCCTATCTTTTTCAGCTTATAGAGAATAAACAAAAGTTTATTTCTCAGATATTCACGAGCAAATCTCCTGCACGTTCCTGCGAAGATATTGACGAGAGCGTACTGTCATATGCAGAGATTAAAATGCTTGCTACGGGAAATCCTCTTATAAAAGAAAAGATGGATTTAGATATTCAGGTACAGCGTTTGCGCCTGCTTCAGTCTAACTTCAAATCTGCTCAGTATACTCTTGAGGATAAAATCACAAGAACATTCCCAAGTCAAATTGCCACTCTTAATGAGCTAATACCAAATATTAAAAGTGATGTGGAAACGGCATTGGCACACCCCAAAGGAGCGGAAAACAGCTTCACGGGTATGACAGTTGACGGTATGTTTTACAGTGAAAAAGAGCTTGCAGGAAGCCGTATTCTTGAGATGGCAAAGAATATAAAATCAAGTGAAAAGCTGCATATCGGCAATTACCGTGGTTTTGAAATGTTCCTGTTTCCTGACGGCTTTGAGCTGAAAATATTACTTGCAGGCAAAGCTACATATAGCGCATTTTTAGGCGAAAGCAGTATAGGAAATATCACACGAATTGATAATCTCATTGACGATATTCCAAAGCGTTTAAGCAGTGCAGAACACGAGCTTACCCGTGTTAAAGAACAGTTGGGAACTGCGAAAGAGGAATTAAAAAAGCCTTTCGATAAGGAAGATGAGCTTAAAGAAAAAAGCACTCGCCTTAATGAATTAAATGCTATTCTTAATACGGATAAAGGCGAAAATGTTGTTATGAGTGATGATGAGCCTGACGTATCAGAGCCTATAAACCGTGGCAGTAAACGTCACGAAGTAAAGACGATATAAAATATCACAGTTTAGGATACTTGAATTTGTATAATTTAAGTATCCTTTTTTATTTAAGAAAGGAACTGTTTTTATGAAACATAATACCGTAGTAGTTAATCTTGTGGCAGGACCGGGTGCAGGAAAAACAACATGTGCTTGGGAAATAGCTGCTGAGCTTAAAAAAGCCGGATTAGTAGTAGAGTATGTACCTGAGGTCGCAAAGGAATATGTTTGGGAGGGACGAACTGACTTACTTGACGGTACGCTTGAGCATCAGAGAGCACTTTATGAAAAGCAAAATCACCGAGTGCAATGCTTAATGGGAAAGGTTGATGCCATTGTCACGGACTCTCCGATTATATTGAGTTTACTCTATCTGAAAGAACCAAATGCGGCTTTTCAGGAAGAAGTAATATCACAGTTTAAGTCGCAAAAAAACTTTACTCTCTTTGTTCAGCGTGGTTTGAAATTTGAAAAAGAAGGCAGAATACACAGTCAGGAACAGTCCCGTCAGTTAGATAGGGCTGTTCTTGATTTATTGGATAAAAACGATATTTACTACGGCAAATACAACTACGAACAAATGAAACTGTGTGTTCAGAATATTCAGACAACCGTAAAAAAGCAGAAACAAAAAAATAAAGCAACACCCGTATTGTAAAGCTATTCCAAAGGACAGTTTAAAGCTGTTCATTTTATTTTGAATAAGGAGATGAGGCTTATGAGCGACGATTATATTGAACGCTTAAAATCAATTCCTCTTGTAGATATTTTAAGAGATATTTACGGAATTGAGGTACGTAAAAACGGTGAACGGTATTACTGCAAAATCCGTTCTGAGCGCACAGGCTCTTGCTGTATATACCCTACAAATACGTTTTATGATTTTGGCTCAGGAACAGGCGGAGCTACAATTGAGCTTGTTGCAGAAATGGAGTCCTGCGACAAAAAAACAGCCATAAAAAAGCTGTCTGAGTGGTACAACATCAGTTCTGAAAAGCGTGTGCGTGACGGCAATATGCTTTGGGAACACGAATGGAGAAAGCTCGGAATTGAACCTGATATGGTAAGCAAAAATTTAAATATTAACATAATTGCTTCCGAGAATGACCGCCCGAACAGCAACGCAGATATAAATTTATATCTTGAAAACAGCGCTCAGTTAACAGCGTTTTATGAAAAATATTATGTTTCAATGAATGATTTTCGAGTGAGCGATAAGGTCGGTTATCACAATTTTTTAAAGCAGCATACGCTGCCTGAATTGTTTAATGAACGTGATGATTATTACAGTAGATTACTTTCCGATTATAACCTTTCACGTGAAATCGGCGGAGAAAAATTTGCTGTTGAAGCGGTTTCAAATTCACCCGAACACAAAGCGGAAGCGGACAGAATTAACGAAAAAAGTCAGCTTCTGCGCCGTGCAACAGATGATATTACACTACTCAAAGTACCGTTGTTTACTTTATCTCCCGAAAAGGATTTGCAGGACATTCTGAGCGGAAAAACAGCAATAAAAATGTCAAAGAAAAGTTATTTTGAGCTGTGCCGCATAGCAAAAATTCAGCACGAAAAGATTTATATTTTTGAAATTTCCAAAGCAGATTATGTGTCTGAATATGATAAAAAGCAAAGCAAAACGCACCTCTTACCGCACACCTGTTATTATAAAAACGGTTCGTGTATCGTGTCCGTTTTCGGAAAAAACAAAGCCGATTTTTCTGAAATTTTCGGTGATAAAATCATCGGCGATTTTCAAAAAAGCAGTGATTTCCGTAACATAAAAAATGAAAAAAGCATACATAAATCTTCGCTGAAAAGTGAGCCGAAGTTTTAAAAACTCGGCATTTTTGTGTTGATTTTTTTGGTGATTTTATGGTGTATGGTGACAAAAATTTTGCAAAATTTTTGTTGTGTAATGAGGGGTTTTAGGGGTGTCCCCTAACAAGCTTTTGGGGTTTGGGTGACCAAATCCCTTGCTTGCCACGACAATCACCCTATTGCGGATAGAAAAAATGTGTTTTTTCGCCGCACGTCAAAACCGCAATGGGCGGTTGTCGTGTCTGGGAAATTTTTTTGAAAATTTTATGACAAAGGAGTGGTAAAAATTAACGGCGTCAAAGACAAAAAATTTTTAATTCGGCTGACCGCACGTGAGGCGGACATTGCATCTTTTATTTCCAAAGTGAGCGGATTGTCACAGGCAGAAATTTTTCGCATCGGTCTGAGCCTGATTGCAAGGGATGAAAAACCGTCCGACAACCGAAAACTGCAAAAATATTTTTCTGAATTAGAGGATATAGAAAATGGCTCTTGAAAAACGAAACAGACCGAACCGAGTGCAAGTCAGACTTTCAGATGAGGAGTACGAATTTTTTCGCCGTAATCTTGAACTGACAGGCTTAACGGCAGAGGCGTATCTCCGTCAGCTTATTGTTGACAAAACTCCGAAAGTGAAAGAGGTTTCTGAATTGGATAAGAATATTCAGGCTCACCTTTACGCTATCGGCAATAATTTAAATCAGATTTCCCGACGTGCTAACTCAATGGGCATTATCAATGTAGACCTATTTACAAAATCCGTTAATGAATTTGAAAGCATAATGAAGGCATTTCTTGAACAGAGGTGAGACTGTGGCAATAACAAAACGGCTGAAAAATCCATCTAAAACTCAGGCGGCGGTGTGCAAACTGATTTCATATATCATCAATCCTGAAAAGACATCTGACGAAAAAGCTCTGTATGTTGACTCTCTCAACTGTTCAGTTATTGGTGCGGCTTCCCAATTCAAAGCAGTCCGTGACAATTGGAATAAGAACAGCGGAAATTTTGCGTACCATTTCGTGCAGTCCTTTTCACCGAATGAGGTAACCGCCGAGGAAGCTCATCAATGCGGAATGGAGCTTGCTAAAGTATTGTTTGCTGATTTGGGCTTTCAGGTTGTAGTAGGAACGCATCTTGACAAAGACCATTTGCACAATCACTTTGCAGTAAACGCCGTCAACTCTTTAGACGGTAAAAAGTTGGATACAAACCATAGCTTTATCCGCAAAATGCGTTCTGAAAATGACCGTATATGCAGAGAACATAATCTGTCTGTGATAACTGCGCCGAAAGGTAAAGACAAATCTTATGCCGAGTGGCTTATTGATAAAAACGGCGGATTTACTTGGCGGGGAGCGATAAGAAAAGATATAGATGCAATTATTCCCACGGTGGCAACCTTTAAGGAGCTGTTGGACGTCTTAGAAGCGCAGGGCTACACAGTTTACAGAACGGGAAAGCATTTGCGTATCTCTCCCCTCGGAACAAACACAAACTTCCGAATTTATAAGCTCGGTGCAGGATATTCGGAAGAGGATATTACTAAACGAATTATTTATTCTATGCACCGTGTGTCTATACAGCCGACAGCTTCATATCGGACTGTAAAGCAAAAGAATTTCAGGTATAAAGGAACGTTCTCTTCGATTAAGAAAAAAAGCAGATTCAGAGGACTGTATTACTGCTATTTATACCGTTTGCGAAAATTAACAAAATCTTCGCCGCAGTACAAAAAGAGAATGCCTATGCAGGCTCGGCACGATGCTGAGCTGCTCAGCGAGTTTTCGGACGACCTACGGCTTTTGTCAAAATATAAAATCGACAATCTTTCTCAGTTGGCAGATACATATTTGTTTCTGAATGAAAAACAGAAACGGCTGCTGTCGCATAAGCAAGATTTAAAAGCTCAGCTTCGCACGTGTGCAGAGCCTGATACGCTTAAATCTGTCACTGAGCAAATTGATAATCTCAGCAAATTATTAAAAAACTTAAGAAAGGAGCTGAAATCCTGTGAAAGAGTGTACGATAGGTCAAAGCGCATTTACGAAACGAATAAACAGATTTCATATTCGGAGATAAAAATGAATGCACGTACATCGCATTCACCGTCAGAAAAATCCACGTCAGGTAAAAACGGTGAACATAAAAAATTTGAGTAAAAAACTATTTTATTTGTAAAGGAATGATAAAAATGCCAGCAGAAGCAGAAGCAACAGATATTCTCGTCAAAGTGATGTTTGAGGGAGCAGAATTCTTTTTAAGATTTACGGGGAATATGGCGTCAAAAGGATTATCCATTTTATGCGCTTGCGCAAAACTCTTGTATGAACGTCATAAAGGACATCAGAAGCTCGGCGGTAAAATAAGCAACCGTCAGTTTCTTGAAAACTTTACAGCTTCATCTATTTTCCCGTTGTCGCAGGAAGATTTTGAAAAGTTAAAGCCGGAGCTTAAACGGCTTAACATTGTCTATATGAAATACAAACCGACTAAGGATATGAAAAACAAAGGTATTGTGGAAATATCCGTCAGGAAAGAAGATGCGGAACGCTTTATTCGATGCGCCGAAAATCTCGGTATAGCAGGAGTAACTCCGTATGATATTGAAGCTACTGAGCTGTCCGAAGAGGAATATAATCAGGCTCTTGAAAACGGCGGTGTGCAAGGGGTTAATGTAACAGTGTCGGAAGATGGCATAACGGTTAATGATACTGTAAACCCCACGCAAGCTCCGACAGACCCTTCGATTCCGTCGGAGCAGAACTCAGGCGTATCCAAGCCGTTCAGTCAATACGATATGGTGTTTAATAAGGATAAAAGCGTTGCTGACAATCTTGAAAACGCCGAATTGGTGGCAGCTCGGCGCAACGGAACGCTGATACCTATTTCCGCAGACAGAGATACTCTGCTCGTTTCGGAAAATAAGGACGGCGTTATTTTAACCGTGCCAGGCACAAAACAAAAAGAGAGAATACAAATTCCACGTGAAGATATTCTCTCAACTAAGGCAAACGGCGGTCAGGCAGTTATTGCGGATTTAAAGCACGATAAGACTTATGATATTCTTGACAAGAATAATAAGCCTGTAAGAAAGATGTCAGGAGCTGAAATCGGCGCATCTAAAAAATGGAACAATGCTTATGCGCCTAAAAAGAAATCCGCTCAGAAAGTTCCCGTTCCGACAAAGGCAGGTGGTAAATAATGGCGGAGCTTACTCCTGCAGAGTATAAAGAAAAAAAGCAGAAACAGGAGCAGGAAGCATATACGCTGCTTGATGAGCAAACTCAGAAGATTATGCAAAATGAGCGTTTATTTGCTAATTTTCTTGATTTGCTTGCCGCTCACTGTGCTACAACGGTCAGCAATACTCTTTTAGTACAGGCACAGTTTGAAAATGCTTCTCCTGAGCTTACGGCAGTCACTACAATCAGCGAATGGGAAAAGCGTAATATTGCTGTTAAAAAAGATGAAAATGGCTATTATCCAAAAGGAATATATCAATTTGTTAATGACGGATATTACACGGCAGATAACGGCGATATGTGTATGAAATTTAAAGTAGCAAAGGGCTATGATGCAAGTCAGACTAACAGTCCTGACTATGCACGTCAGGTAATGAAATCCGTGCGACCTATCAAGGTGTTTGTTGGTACAAACGATATTGTAGCTACGCAAAATGTTGCATTATGTAACTCTTCAAAAATACGCTGCTTAGTTTGGGCGCCTGAAAAGCTCATTAACGATGCAGAAGATATTTCGGAAGAAACTGGCGTACGGTACATACCTGAAACAAAAACGGTCATTATCAGAAACCTGACACGGGAAAATTGGTTCTCTCGTGTTTCGTATGAAATAGCTATGGGGCTGTTTCATCAGCGTGAAGGAAGCGAATTTAAAAGAGAAAAGCATACGTTTGAATGCGGTGTTATTGCCTATCTGTTATGCAGAAATGCAGGCATAGACACCTCCAATTTCACTTTTGATTTATCAAATGTCACCAAGGCGTATCCTGATAATGTGCAATTCAGAGTTATGCTTAATGACTGTCTTGAAATTTCTCACGATATGGCTTTTCGTCTGAATAATAAGCTGTCAGAGCATAACAGAAAAAATCAAAATCAGCCCGTTTGTGTATGAGGTGAACAGATATGAAATACCAAAGCAGCAAAGCACGTGCAAGACCGCTTTATATTACGGCAGGCATTTTATCACTGTTTGTGATTTATCTTTCGGTAGCCATAGCGCCGTATGCTCAGGGCGGTTTGCCCGAACTTCTGAATAACAGCGACAAAATCTCTTTTTCTCCCAGTGATTTAATATGGACTGAAGACACACTGAAAACTGTTTTGGTGTGTCTTTTTATTTACACTCTTGCAGCATTTCTGTTTATATCCTCACAGCGCAGAACGCATCGAAGCCAAGTGGAAAACGGCTCTGCGGATTATGCTGACATCAAAGCATTGCGTAAAGAGTTTAATTCCAAATCACCTGAACGCATTGTCTATACAGAAAATTTCGCCCTCAGTGTTGCTAAAGAAGATGTATATAAGCATAACCGTAATTACAATACCCTTATCGTAGGCGGTCCCGGTTCAAGAAAAACAACAGGCTTTAGTTACCCTAATTTGCTTGAGGCAAACGCCAATTATGTTGTTCTTGACCCTAAAGGTGAGAATTACCGAAACACTGCAAAATACTTAGCGAATAAGGGATACACAGTTAATATATTAAACTTGAAATATCCTGATTTTTCTTGGCGATATAACCCATTTGCATATATCCGAAAAGAATATGCAGAGGACGATATTCAACGAATAGTTACGGCAATATACAAGGCTACAACTGCGCCGAATGCTCAGACCTTAGACCCATTTTGGGACGAAGCAGGCAAGATGCTTTTATCTTCTCTTATGTATCTTTTGTACTATTTCGGTTCAGAGAAAGAAAAGAACTTTCCGATGATTATGGATTTAATACGTGCAGGGCGAATAGAAAACAGCGACGATGATACTATCAGCTCTCCTCTTGATATTCTTTTTGAGGGTATTGAAGCACGTTATCCAAATCATATTTGCGTCAGAACATATAAAAACGCTTCAAGCGGCGCAGGTAAAACACAGCAGTCGGTACAGATTACTTTATTGGCTCGTCTGCAAAAATTCGATATTGCTTCGATAGCGGATATGATGTCAGGCGATGAGCTTGAGCTTGAAAAATTGGCGTCAGAGCCGACGGCGCTTTTCTGTGTTATTCCTGATGACGATTCAAGCTATAACTTTATTGTTTCGTTATTGTATATTCAGCTTTTCCAAATTCTCTACCAAATTGCTGATGAAAAATATCACGGACGTCTGCCACGGTTTGTTCATTTTGTTATGGACGAATTTGCCAATGTGCATACACCAGAAGATTTTCTATCTATTTTAGCAACCTGCCGAAGCAGAAATATAGGCTGTTCCATAATTCTTCAAAATCTTTCACAGCTGAAGGCTAAGTACAAAGAAGGTTGGGAAAACATTATCGGACAGTGTGATGAATTCTTTTATCTCGGCGGCAACGAAAAGTCCACTCACGAATATGTATCTCAAATGCTCGGCAAAGAAACAATTGATACAAAAAATTACGGCAGACGGTACGGCTCTCACGGCGACTCGTCTGCTAATTTTCAATTTATGGGCAGAGAGCTTCTCACACCCGATGAGATACGCAAAATGGATTATGAAGACGCCATTTTGTTTATAAAGGGGTGCGCTCCGCTTGTGGATAAAAAAATCAATGTTTTTAAGAGCAAAGCAGCAGAAGGCACTGCCATCAGAGGTAATAAGGCAATGGAATACCACATTCAGAAACGGTCTGAACGTCTTAAAGCCCAAACTGCCGTTAAGGATATTCAGGATAAGAGAATACTTGATATTTTCTCTGCAACAGCAGTCGGTGAAAATCAGAATAAGACGTTGCTTGAACTTAACGTAAACGGCATTTACACGGATATTACGAATGCAGATATTGCTGAACTTGTAGATGCTTACACTATTGACCTTGAGGAAGCAGAAGAATACTTTAATTTTTGAAAGGAAAAAATACTATGAAAAATTTAAAACTTAATAAGAAAAAAGCTACAAAAATTCGCAGAGCAGTTTCAATTTTGATAACTGCTCTTATTATTTTATCAACTTGTGTATTGCCCGCTTTTGCGGCAGATACCGGCGCTGATACTGCGTTTAAAAAAGCGATGGACCTTTTAACCAGTATTGTGCGAATTGCAGGCTTTGGACTCAGTATGTGGGGACTTGTTGAATTTGGCACAGCTTGGAATTCTCACGATGGAGCAGGAAAACTCAAAGGGTTTCAGATACTTGCCGCAGGACTTATTATATTCTTTGCAAAAGAAATCCTTGCTGCTATAGGAGTAAGCATTTAATGCTCGCATTAAAAATATACAACGGAGGTGAGTACTTTATGAGAGGTATTGCATAATCAGCCCTTGACCACTTGCAATCAGCTTTAGACAAATGGTCGTCAAATTACAGCGAAATATTCAATATTTTAAATACATCGCCCGAAGAGTTTCAGGGCGGCACTATTTGGGGAATTGTCAGCAATCTTTTGACTGTTCTGCAAGGCATTGGCGTGTCATTGCTGATAATATTCTTCTTTTACGGTTTGATAAAGTCAGGAATAGATTACCGTGACGTATTCCGAAATCCTAAAAATTCAATTTTTGTCTTTTTAGATCGGAAGAGCACACGTCTGAACTCCAGTCACCGTACTAGATCTCG
>CANARN010000021.1 GCA_947364045.1 uncultured Clostridia bacterium | reverse complement strand
TCTACACTAATCTTAACACTCTTTCCCTACACGACGCTCTTCCGATCTAATACTTTTTCCTTTGTAAAATGCAAAATGCCGAAAAATCTTGCGTCTGAAAAGCGTACGCCCATAGGCAAGCTGTTCTTCAAAAAACAATTTATTCTAATGATGATTTTAATGCTGTGTGCAGGCGCTTCAGAGCTTGGAATGTCACAGTGGGCATCATATTTTGCGGAAACAGGTCTTCATGTGACAAAACAAGTCGGTGATATTTTCGGTCCTTGTATGTTTGCAGTTCTAATGGGATTCGGACGTGTAATTTTCGGTATATTCGGTGAAAAGCTGAATATTAAAACTGCATTGTTTTTCTGCGCGTGTCTTTGCACCGTGAGTTATATTACTGTTTCATTATCCGAAAATCAGTATGTATCTCTCATTTTCTGCGCGATAACCGGCTTCGCTATAAGTATGATGTGGCCCGGTGCTTTCAGCCTCGCCGCAAAAAAATTCTCCGACGGCGGCAACAGTATGTTCGGCGTATTAGCACTTTCAGGTGACCTTGGCTGTACGCTCGGACCGTGGGTTGTGTCATTTGCGGCTATTTCTTTTTGCAACGGCGATTTAAAGGGCGGAATGGGCTTCGGCGCCCTTTTCCCCGTTTTAATGCTTCTTTCGCTATTATTTATAAAAAGCAAATCCAAGGCATCATAACAGCAAAATATTTTGTTAATAAAATAACTAATACTAAACGTATTGACAAATTATCAGAGCGTGCTATAATCATAATTACAAATTTAAGAAGTTGTCTTCAGGGCGGAGTGCAATTCTCCACCGGTGGTCAAAGTCCACGAGCTAAAGGCGAAAATGCCTAAAGCTGAACGGGTGTAATTCCCGTACCGACGGTATAGTCCGGATGAAAGAAGATGCGGCATATAAACATACATATAGTCGTAACAGCCCTGCATTTATTTGCAGGGCTGTTTTTCGCTGTTCAGACAACTTAATAAGAAAGGTGTCATATATTATGGAAAAGACAATTACAAAAAAAAGAAAAATCAACACACGTGCCATTGCGGCAACCGCAATGCTCTCAGCTCTCGCCTATGCGCTTCAGTTTATTGAATTCCCCGTGCCGTTTATGCCGGCTTTTATTCAATTCGATATATCAGAACTGCCCGCTCTTATTGCCTCATTTGCATACGGACCTTTAAGCGGAATTGTTGTATGCCTTGTAAAAAATGTTATAAACGTACTTTTGAAATTTCAGACTATGGGTGTAGGCGAGCTTTCAAACTTTATTTTAGGCGTTTTATTTGTTGTTCCTGCCGGAATAATATATAAATATAAAAAGACACGAGCCGCCGCTGTTTTGGGTACAGTTGTCGGTGCAGTTGTCAGCGCAATAGTTTGCTTCTTCTCAAATTATTACATAGTTTACCCTATATACGCAAAGCTTCTTATGCCTAAAGAGGTAATTCTTTCGATGTATCAGGCTATTTTACCTTCAGTTAAAAATTTGGCAGAAGCAATTCTTATTTTCAATGTACCGTTTAC
This sequence comes from uncultured Clostridia bacterium, assembly GCA_947364045.1. GTDB lineage: Bacteria > Bacillota > Clostridia > Oscillospirales > Acutalibacteraceae > Fimenecus. Next base: position 33,116 of record CANARN010000021.1, on the reverse strand, counting down.
ATTTGCAAAATTTGCTATTGTTGCTATTTTCACTTTCTTAATTTATAAGCATATTTCACCGATTCTTAAAGGAAAAATGTGATATTCAAAAGAAATGTGTTGACAACAGTCGCTTTTGTGTTAAAATATATAAGTAAACTTAATATACCTTATTAAGAGTGGTCGAGGGAAAGGCCCGTTGACGCCACGGCAACCTGCATTTGCAAGGTGCTAATTCCTGCGGAGTATTCCGAAAGATAAGGACTTTTTACAGCGTCCTTATAAAAGGGCGCTGATTTTTTAGGAGGAAGCAAAATGGCAAAATTTCTTTTTACATCTGAATCGGTAACTGAGGGTCATCCCGACAAAATATGTGACAAAATTTCTGATTCAATTCTTGACGCAATGATAGCGCAGGACAAGATGTCCCGCGTTGCGTGCGAAACAACCTGCACTACGGGACAAGTTCTTGTTATGGGTGAAATTACCTCAAAGGCAAATGTTAATATTCCCGAAATCGTAAGAAATACTATATGTGAAATCGGATATGACTCAGGCGACAAGGGCTTTGACGGCAACACCTGCGCTGTACTTGTAGCTCTTGACAAGCAGTCTCCCGATATTGCCCTCGGCGTTGACAATTCACTTGAAATTAAAGAGGGAGACAGCGACGCTTATAACCTTAACGGCGCAGGCGACCAGGGAATGATGTTCGGATTTGCCTGCGATGAAACGCCGGAGCTTATGCCTCTTCCGATTTCAATGGCAAATAAGCTTGCCGTTCAACTTACAAAGGTAAGACGTAACGGAACTCTCCCCTATCTTCGCCCTGACGGAAAAACACAAGTTACTGTTGAATATGACGAAGACAGAAATCCCGTTAGAATTGACGCTGTTGTTATATCTTCTCAGCACAGCGCAGATGTAACTCTCGCTCAAATCCGTGAGGATATTAAGAAGAATGTTATTCTGCCCATTATTCCTGCTGAGCTTATTGATGAAAATACGAAAATTTACATAAATCCCACGGGACGCTTTGTTGTAGGCGGACCCGCAGGCGACTCAGGACTTACAGGCAGGAAAATTATTGTTGATACATACGGCGGTTACTCACGCCACGGCGGCGGCGCATTTTCAGGCAAAGATCCGACAAAGGTTGACCGTTCAGCCGCTTATGCCGCAAGGTACGTTGCAAAGAATATCGTGGCAAGCGGTCTTGCAAAGAAATGCGAAATTCAGTTAGCCTATGCCATAGGCGTTGCAAAGCCTGTTTCCGTTATGGTTGACACCTTCGGCACAGGCAAAATCAAGGATGAAGATTTATCTGACATTGTAAATAAGGTATTCGACCTTCGCCCTGCCGCAATTATTGACACATTACAGCTTCGCAATCCTATTTACAAACAGCTTGCCGCTTACGGCCATGTGGGCAGAACTGACATTGACGTTATTTGGGAACACACTGACAAGGCGGAAGAAATTAAAAAACTTGCTGAAAATTTATAATTTTCCAAATTAGTTTTTGAATAAAAAAAGCATAAAAATCTCATAATAATTTTGCAAGACAAAATGCGAAAAAGGAGTGAGATGAATGCTTGACAGAATTTCTTTAATACTTGTTGTAATCGGTGCGCTTAACTGGGGCTCAATCGGCCTTTTTCAATTTGATATAGTTGCATGGATTTTCGGCGGACAGGGCGCAATTTTAAGCAGAATTATATATACGCTCGTAGCATTGGCAGGTATTTGGTGCTTGTCGCTTTTATTCCGTGAGAATGAAATGCTTGCAGTAAATGAAAACTAAATAACTAAACTCAAAAGCCACACCGAAAAAGTGTGGCTTTTGTTTTGCATTAAAAGTTTTATCACGATGCTGTCGTAATTAAACACCGTAAATTTTCTTTATCTGCTCATAATAAGCTTTTTCGTCCGCAAAATCAGACAATCCGCCAAACTGGCTCATTGTTCCTATAGGCGATATATTTTCAAATGCTGTTCCTTTTAATCTTTCAACAGTCGCATCGACAAACTTATCCGCAAAAATAACCTTTATATCTCTGCCAAAATAAGACTCAACACTGTAATCAACCTTGTCCGTAAGTCCGCTTACATTATGTAAATCTGCAACAAGCGCCTGCGCTTCAACAAGACTGTTTTCACGTTCTTCTAAATCTGTTGCTTTTAACGCTAAATTTATTTTTAACTTTATGTTTTCATCAATATCTAACTTTTTGAAAGCAGTTCCAAACCATTTGCTGTACGGTGCGTATGTATTTTTATATAAAAAACACAATCTCATCAGTCTTTCGGAAATTCTTGCACAAATAATCTGCGAGCCGATTTCATCGCCGACCTCTCCGCAACGCTTAACAAAAGCCTGTTCAGACGAAATTATTTGCCATTGAGATGCGATAAGATACAGCTTAACATCATCAGGATAAAAGTTTATTTTATCTGTCAGCTTTCTAATATTCAGCTTATCCACAAATAACTTGCCTGACACTAAAGATAATAACCTATGCTCTGAAAAAGCAAGCCAATCTAACAAAGTAATATTATCCAAATCAGCAGTACCTATTTCGTCAATCAAAAACTCATCAAAGGTCTGAATAAATATCAACGGATTCACCCTACCGCTGTCAATAAACTGTGGATGCTGAACACCGCAGTCGTTCGTGTCAGGCTCGGTAAAATTCACACTGTAGCCCATATAAATATACGGCAGATTTTCAGCAAACTTATTAAATATTTCGTCTTTTTTATCTATGTCATTTTCATACAGGAACATATAAAAACGAGGACCCCACATATGGTCACGGGATACCTCGTCATCAAACCTTAGAACATCTGAGCCATAACCAATTAGACCTGCCGAATACTGCAAGTCAGGAAAATATTTATCAATAACAGGCTTTGCACATTCGTTGAAAAAGCCTTCGCATAATTCTAATCCTTTTATAAATTTTGTCATATTATTACATACTTTCAAAATGGGACGATGTGGGCATCGTCCCCTACTTGTTTTATTTAATAATTTTTAATTTTTCAATTATTTCCTTTTGAGGCGTTACATAAACCGTGTTATATGTGTTGTAAATGACTTTGCCGGGTTTTGCGCCGACAGGCTTTTTAACGTTTTTAATAAGCGTATAATCAACAGCGACAGACGACGATTCTGCTGATTTACTGTGATACGCCGCAATTATTGCCGCCTCACGAATTGCCGTTTCGGTTATTTCTTTATTATCGCTGCAAATCACCGTGTGCGAGCCTGCCTGCTTTTGAACGTGAAGCCACATATCATAGTTTTTAGCAGTTTTCAAAGTTAAAATATCATTCTGAACATTGTTTCTGCCCACTAAAATTCTGAATCCGTCACTAGAAACAAACTCCAACGGCGGCAATGATTTTTCACGTTTCTGCTTTACATTCTTTTTGATTTTGAGATATCCGCCGTCCTGCAATTCCTGCCTGATTTCATTTATTTCCTTCTCAGTTTCCGCACGGCTTAGATTATCAAGAACGGAATCAAGATACAAAAGCTCCTGCTCACCCTCTTCAATTAAAGAATGGAGCATTTTTTCGGCATTTGCCGCTTTTTTATAATCCTTAAAATATTTCTGCGCATTTTGCTGACAGGTAAGTGACGGGTCAGCCGGAACAGTTATAATTCTATTTTCATCATAATAATTTTCAACATCGTAAGACGATTGTTTTTGAGAAAACTTATACTGATTTGCTGTTAAAAGCTCTGCAAAAATTCGTATTTCTTCTCTTTTTTCGCTTTTTTGCAGCTCTGCACGCCTGTTGTTTATTTTTCTTGCGGTTCTCTCAGTAGCATTACTTAAAAGTTTAAATAAGTCCCCTGCTTTACGTTTTACTCTTAAAATTTTGTCCTTTTCAAAATAAAAATCGTCAATCAGTTCGCAGAATGAATTATATTCTGTGCATATTGCCTCAGTACCGTACTGACGGATTTTGAGGAAAGAAAAATCGAAGGTATCGTTATCTGGAACTGAAATTTTATAAGCTTTCGGCGAGGCTGCCGCCGAAATAAGATTTTCTATTTCCGATTGAAGTCTTTCTTTTTCAATTTCAGAAAGCGCCGAAACGGATTTATCCGAAAAAATAACCCGATATGCAATTTCTCTGCTGACTATGGGTGAAATACCGCTAACGGTATCAAGAACCGCTTTTGACAGCATTTTAGAGCTTTTTTCAAGAATTTTTTCCGTTATATTCTCCGCGCTCTCTTTATGCAGGTCACTTTTCAGCAGCATAGGCGGCAATTCATAATTAAGACCCGGTAAAATCTCACGTACAGATGATTTATTTTCATCAATACGTTTAACTGCGTCTAATATTTTTTTGTTCTCATCAAGCAAAATTATATTGCTTTTCTGCGCCATTATTTCACACACAAGATAATATGTTGTTCTGTCGCCGATTTCGGTTGTACCGTCAAAAGTAAAGAACAGTATTCTGTCATTTTCAATCTGTTCAACCGAAATAATCTTTGCTCCTACAAGACGCTTTCTCAGCATCATACAAAGCATCGGCGGTTGTTTGGGGTTTTCAAAATTATAGCTTGTGAGATGCACTCTCGGACTTTGACCGTCTGCCGACAAGTACAGTCTGTAAGCACCGTTTCGGGTACGCAAAAGCAGTACCATTTCCTGTTTTGAGGGTTGATACACCTTTTCGACCTTTGAGCCGATTATATACGAGGCAAGCTCATTTGTTACAAATCCTAAGGTTAATCCGTCTAATCCCATAAATTCCTTTAAACCGTTACTATCGGAGTTGTCTGCGGCGCTTTTATGCACTCCGCATTAAACTTGTTCTTAATCTTTTCTATCATTAAATCCATTGCAGGATTTTCCGTTTCAAAATGGCCCGCGCAAACAAGAGCAATCCCCATTTCATTTGCGTCAAGAAAATCGTGATGCGAGCCGTCACCTGTTAAAAGCACATCTGCACCGATTTCTTTCGATTCTTTGAGATAATCCTCCCCTGCGCCTGCGCACACTGCAACTGTGCGAACAGTTTTATCCAAGCAGTTATATCTTACCGTACCGCCGAGAACTTCTTTAATGTAATTCACGAAACCGGGTAAAGAGTATTCTTGTTTCAGGACACATTTATAGATAAACGCGCCGTCAGCCGTTTTAACGCAATTCGTAATATTCATATCCAATTTATTGCAAAGAGCAGTATTAACGCCTTCCTTTGCAAAATCAAAATTTGTGTGCGCGCTTATATGTACAATACCGTTTTTCGCCATTCGGTAAAGAACAGAATCCGAGGGAAGAACCTTAACAGGCTTAAAAATCAGCGGATGATGCGTAACAATTAAATCTGCATTTACGCTTTCGGCAAATGAAACGACCTCGCTTGTAATGTCGAGCGCAAAGACTATTCTGTTTATCTCGGCGTTAATATCTCCAACCGAAAAGCCTGTATTATCCCATTCGCACGCCGTGTCATACGGCGCAAAGCTGTCAATATAATCCAAAATATCTTTTACTTTAGGCATTGTCTGAGCTCCTTAACTATGGATTCTGCTTCCGTGTAATCCTTTTCCGCATTTTTCAGCATTTCGCATTTTACGGTGTATTTTTTTAACAACATTTTAATGTATTCTCGTGAAACAGGGTCGCAGTTTTTATATATTTCCCCTATTACACACTGAGAAGAAGTGCGTGTTTCAAAGACACCGCTGAAATATGCGCTTATTATTATGTAAAGCTTTCCGCTGTCTTTAACAGCTACCTCTTTATCAATGTAAAATCCGTTTTTATAAAGTGTTTTTCGCAAATCCTCAGCGTGAGTCATCGGCTGCATAATAAGATGAATATCATCATTTCTCAGCCACTCGGTTCGCTCAATAAATTCCGAAATTAAGAGTCCGCCCATTCCGGCTATCGCGATTTCATTAACTTCACCCCAACTGTAAGCATCGAGTCCGTCCGAAAGCCGCAAGTCAACTTTATCTTCAACGCCGTATTTTTTTACGGTTTCTTCGGCATTTTTTAAAGGCCCTTTGCGCAAATCGGAGCAAACCGCATATTCAATTTTACCGCCCATCAGCAGAGAAACAGGTAAATATGCGTGGTCAGTGCCGATATCGGCAAACCTTGTACCGCTTCTCACTAACTCTGCAACAGCAGAAAGTCTTGAATCCAGTATCATTTTTACTCCTAAAATAAATCCCCCTGTATTTCAAGGGGGAATTTCTTTTACTCAGCTTTTTCAGCCAAAAACTTATTGATTTTCTCAATAAGCTCGTCAGCGTCTACGCCGTGAACCATACAAGCCTGTTCAAGTGTTTCGCCCCTTGCGGAAGGACAACCGAGACAATGCATTCCCATTTCAAGAAAAAACGGAGCAGTCTCTCTTGCATTGTCAAGAATTTCGCCGATATTCATATCCTTTGTAACCTGAAACATAGTTTATTCTCCTTTTGAAACTGAAATTGTAACGTCTTTTCCGTTTACGGAAATCGTTTTAGAAAGGTCTGCAGAAATGCTGTCGCCGATAACAAGAGAATCGGCAAGAAGTTCATTTGCGATATAATCCTTCTTATCATTTAATGCGCTGAGCATAAATTCGTCAGCAGTGTTAATTGAAGCCGCAATATGCTGTTCAACCTGATAGCCTGCCTCTTTACGAAGAAGCTGACACTGACGGATAATGTCACGCACTGCGCCGTCTTTAAGCAAATCGTCGGTAAGAACAATATCAAGCGCAAGAACACAGTCTGTTCCGAACTCGGCTGAAACAATGCCTGTCTTTGTCTTTGAGTTAACTGCAAATACAGATGCGTCAAATTTTTCGTCCCAACCCGGAACTGCAACCTCACCGCCTACAAGCACTGCATCTGTCAGTGCCTTCATTTCGCTGTCTGAAAGGCCTTCAAGTGTCTGCTTCATCTTATTGACATTCTGCTTTAAAACCGCGCCTGCAACCTTAAAGTTAACTGCGCAATATTTATCCTCAAGAAGATTTGCATCGCCGATGTACTCAATATTTTTAATATTAAGCTCATCAAGAATATTCTTCTCAAAAGTTTTGATTTTATCAGCCTTATCGCTTTCACAGCAAACAAAAAGCTTGTTAAGCGGCTGACGGACTTTAATCTGCTGTTCGTTACGAAGACGCATTGCAACTGCAATCACATCTCTTGCCAAAGCAGTTTCTTCAATAATACCGTCATCCTCAAAGCCTTCGATTACCGTGGGCCAATCGCTGAGGTGAACTGATTCAGCGCTATTCGGCTCACAAACCTTAATAAGCTTCTGCCAAATGTACTCGGTCATAAACGGAATTACGGGAGCCATTACCTGAACACACGCTTTAAGAGCAGTGAAGAGAGTCCAATAAGCAACCATTTTATCCTGCTCGTCCTCAGTTTTCCAAAAACGGCGGCGGTTTGTTCTGATATACCAATTAGAAATATCGTCAACGAAAACCTCAAAGTCCTTGATAAGAAGATAAACCTTGTAATCGTCCATATAGCTCAGAGCTTTTTCTATAAACTCATTTGTTCTGACAATAAGCCACTTGTCCGTAGCTGTCATATTCGCTTTATCCGGTTTATAATCCGTAAACACCGGTTTATCAATCTGCGCATAAGTATCAAAGAAAGTGTAAATGTTCCAGAAAGAGAGCATTTTTCTTCTTGCTTCATCACCGAGATTAAAGCCGAAACGAACATCGTTTGTATTCGGAGCGCCTGCATAAAGGTAACGGACAGTATCAGCACCTATCTTTTCAGCCGCCTCGTCAAATTTAATCATAAAGCCTGTTTTTGAGAATTTGGAGCCGTCCTCAGCAACAACTGCGCTGTTTGTAACAACTCTTTCATAAGGCGCTCTGTCCTCTAAAACAGTGCTCATAAACAGCATTGAATAGAACCAAAGGCGAACCTGCTCATGCATCTCTGTAACCCATTCGGCAGGGAAATTCTTCTCCCACTCTTTTCTGTCTGTAAAGTAACCAAAGGTTGAATAAGGCACAATACCTGCGTCAAGCCAAACGTCGCCGATTTCGGAAACACGGGAAACCTCTTTTCCGCAATGGGGACACTTAATTTTAATTTCGTCTACCCACGGTCTGTGAAGCTCAGGAAGAGCGTCAACCATTGACGGGTCAACTGCCTTTTCACGAAGCTCGGCCTTTGAACCGATAACCGTTACCTCGCCGCAGTCACACGGATAGAACGGGAGCGGGAGTCCGTAATAACGCTTACGGGAAATATTCCAGTCACCCATATTATTAAGCCAGTCATTCATACGCTTACCGTTTGAAGCAGGCTCCCACTTAACTGAATTTGCATTTTTTATAAGACGGGGTTTAAGCTCTTCGGTGCGGATATACCATGCAGGAACAAGTCTGAAAACAACCTCAGATTTACAACGCCAGCAAACGGGATAGCTGTGCTCGTGAGGTTCAACTTTATAAAGCTTATCATCTGCTTTAAGATGCTCAAATACTTCGTCTGCAACGGTGTGGCTGTCTTTGCCTGTCATCCAGCCGAAGCCGTCAAGGTAAATGCCCATATCGTCAATCGGCATAACCTTTGGAAGTCCCAAACGCTCGCCCAGTTCAAAGTCCTCAACGCCGCAGCCGGGAGCAATATGAACAACGCCTGTACCCTCGTCAGCCGCAACATCTTCCCAAGCTACAACCTTGTGCTCAATACCAGCCTGCGCAGGAATGTCAGGGAAGCATGTGTCGTAATGCATACCTACAAGCTCTTCACCCTTGAGCGCACGAATGACCTCTAACTTGTCATCGCCCAAATACTTAATAGCATTCTTTGCAAGGATAAGAGTTTTTGCATCGCTCTTAATTTTAACCTCAACATAGTCGATTTCGGGATTTACCGCCAAAGCTACGTTTGAGGAAAGAGTCCACGGAGTGGTTGTCCATACAAGAATTTTTGAATTAAGTTCTTCTAAAGGAAGCTTAAAGAAAACGGAATTATGGGTCATAAGCTTATAAGAACCCGTCATTTCGTGTTCGGAAAGAGAGGTTCCGCAACGGGGACACCACGGCATAGGCTTGTACTCACGCTTAATCCAGCCGTTGTCGTCACAAACCTTAAGGAAATGCCAAATACCCTGAATGTTAAGGTCGGTATTTGTGTAATATGAATTGTCCCAATCCATCCACTGACCTAAACGCTTTGACTGCTCTGTAATAATGCCCGAGAAATGCTTTACACGCTCAACGCACTGGCGGGTGAACTTGTCCATTCCGTATTCTTCGATATCTTTCTTCGTTTTAAAGCCGAGCTGTTTTTCAACCTCAACTTCAACCCAAAGTCCCTGAGAGTCAAATCCGTTCTGTCTGCGGCAGTCATATCCCCTCATAGACTTATATCGAATAAAAATATCCTTTATGCTTCGTCCCCAAGCGTGGTGAACGCCCATAGGGTTGTTTGCGGTAATAGGTCCGTCAAGAAAACGGAACAGCTTTTTACCTTTATTTTTTGCAACAAGCTTATCATAATACTTTTCTTCTTCCCAAAGCTTTAAAATTTCATGCTCAAGGTCAATAAAAAAGTTTTTTTCTTCTGCCACTTTATTTCCACCTTTCGTAATGCGTATAACCATAATTTTACTAATATATTATACACGAATAACAAAAGATTTCAAGTATATATTAGAAAAAAAGACGGCTATTTTGCCGCCTTTAGATACTTTTCTTTTGTTGCAAGTCCGCCCCTGATATGCCGTTCAGATTTATTGATGTCGAGTATTTCTCTTACCTGCCTGTAAAGAACGGGGTCATATCTTTTAAGCCGTGATGAAACGTCCGTATGTACGGTGCTTTTGCTTATTCCGAACTGTCTTGCGGCAGAGCGTACCGTCGCCTTATTTTCAACAATGTATTCCCCTAAAACTATTGCTCTTTCCCGTGATGTATCTATCATAATCTTCCTCCTTGCTCGGTCAGTAGAATATATGATTGGGAAAGAAAAAATATTACAGAGCAGAACACATAAAATGCTCTGCTCTGCAAAATTGTTTATTTACTTAAATTTATAAAGTTGCGTCAAGTTTCTTCATGAGATTCGGATTCCTAATTGCGGAAACATTGTTGATATAAAGTACAGTGTCAATCTTTTTATCAGTAATTGTCTTTGAAATGCTTCCGTTGAAATGCCGGTAGTCGATTACATAAACATTTTCGTAATTTTCAACAAGAAACGGAACAAGAGCGTTGCCGAAGGACTCTTTAACAACCATTATTGACGAGCCGTCGGTAATCTGCGGATTATGAATTTCAGTATACGGGTTATCCCCTGCTATAAAACAACTGTACTTAACCGATTCAGGATATTTTGAAACGTCATTTACAATCGGCCAAGAAATTTGCTGCCCTTTAGCGTCAGTGTAAACCATTTTTGCAGATGAATTAGGTTTATACGCATAAATTGTATCGGGATTGGACTTAAGTTCTGGGATTTTTCCCGTATCATTATAGAATGTTCCGAGAAATCCGTCAAACTCTGCTTTTTCATATTTGTCAAGGGGATTTGCCGTTATACCCGCCGATTTTGCAAAATCACAGTATGCGTAATATGCACCGAGCTGCGTCCAATGGTGGTCAGTATTAAAATAAATATACTCGCTCCTGTGGCTCATAAGCGTTTTTAAAATCGGCACCTTTACAATCTGACCGTTAAGACCGCTGTTAATATAATCAATTGCTTTTTCTTGGTCTGAACTGTTTATATTACCCATATAAGAATCGGGAAGAGTAACACCTATGCTTGTCGGTACAATCATATCGTAAACCTTCGCCTTACCGGACAGCTTTTCAGCGAGCTTATTCATTGACGAAATATAATTGTTTGCCTGAGCTTGACTGAAATTGTAATATTCAAACGCCCTGTTGCCTACAACAAATACAGCGCCTATTGACTGCGAATCACCGTTTGCATCAATTTTATCATAATTGTCTTCTGCGGTGCTGTTTTCCGTTACGGCGGAATTCGGGTCATATTCATCGGGAATATCATCGCCCTTTTGAACGTCACCGTGAATTTTAACAGTATCGTCTTTTAATGACTTTATTCCGTAATAGCTTTTGATTTTTGAATTTAAGGCTACAAGACCTTCACGCCCGGGGTAACTGTCCGAATACCATGTGTTAAACCCGTCAAAAAAATCGCCTGATTTAAGAGAATCAAAAGTGATTTTCGGGAATTCGGCTAATTTTCGTTTTTCCGAAACAGACTCTTTCGGTCTTAACGGAATAATTAAACCGATAATTGAAATTACCGTTATTGTAAGAGCAAAAGACGCAATTTGCAAAAGCACAAATTTGCCCTTGTTGCTCGGTTTTCTTTTATTTCTCTCCATATTTCCCTCCGATTAAAACTGAAAGTAAAGGAACGGATTATAACTGCTGCCCACAATGTTAATAAGGGAAAGAACAATTAAAATGGGCGGCATTGCAACAGAAAGCACACCGTAAGCAGTTGAAAAATTACGTTTATCATTATTTTTAAACTTGATTTTCTTTGATATGAACGCAATTAACGGAGTGCATGCTATTATCGCAGCAATAATAAATATTAGATTACCTTTCAAAAGCGTAACAGTTTCAAAATCGGACGCAGAATTTTTATTAAGACAGAACATACCGCGAAGCACTGCACCCATAACTGACATATTTTCAAACTTGAAAAGCACCCAGCCGAAATAAACGACTATTAATAAATAAAGATTTGAAAGTACGGGGATTTTTTGAAGCGCTTTGCCGAAAAGCATCTTTTCAAGAGCTATGAATACAAAGAAATAAAGTCCCCAAAGAACATAGTTCCACGAAGCGCCGTGCCAAAGACCCGTAAGCGCCCAAACAACAAACAGATTAAGTATTGTACGTCCTTTCCCTTTTCTGCTTCCGCCGAGCGGAAAATAAACGTAATCCTTGAAAAAAGTACCGAGTGAAATATGCCATCTTCTCCAAAATTCCGATACTGAACGCGAAAGATAAGGATAGTCAAAATTTTCCTTATATTCAAGACCTATCATTTTTCCCATTCCGATTGCCATATCGGAATATGCGGAAAAGTCAAGGTAAATCTGCATTGAGAACATCAGTATTCCAACCCAAAGGGACGCCGCAGATTTTTGTGATACAACACTTACGGCTTCGGGGGTGTTTACAAGTGAATCCGATACCACAAACAGTTCAAAAAGCTTGCCGCACATATTGGCAATTACTGCTTTTTTGGCTAGTCCTACGCAAAAGCGGTTAATACCCTCGTGAATGGAATTGACAGTAGGCTGTCTTTTTAAAAGCTGTAATTCGACATCTCTATACCTTACAATAGGACCTGCGATGCACTGATGGAAAAGGCTTGCATAAAGCAAAACAATCCCGTATTTTTTCTGTGCCTTAACGTCGCCCCTGTAAACGTCGATAACATAAGACAAAAGCTGAAAGGTGTAAAATGAAATTCCGATAGGAAGTATTATATTCGGTATTTTCTCAGGCACACCGAAGATTCCCTGCAAATTGAGCAATGTAAATTTGCCGTATTTGAAAATACCTATTATCCCTAAATTTACTATACAGGTAATAACTAAAAACAGCTTTTTCTTACTCTCGTGCCTTTCAATAAGCAATGCGAAAAGCCAATCGCAAAAGGACATAAGCAAGAGCAAAAGAATGTAAACTGGCTCGCCCCAAGCGTAAAACACCAGCGAAAATACTAACAATACAGCGTTTTTCTGCTTAATATCCTTTGCAAAAAAATATGCAAGCATACAAAGAGGAAAAAATACGCACAAAAAATTTAAACTCGCAAAAACCATTTATATTAACCTCAAAAACTAAATTTCAATGATACATTTATTTACCGGAGAACATTTAAACACGTTCTCATAATTATTTTTTAACTCACTAAAACACAAATCTGCCTTTTCGTTATCTGAAAACAGGCCGAAAACAGTGGGACCGCTTCCGCTCATAAGGCAAGCGTCTGCACCGTGATTTCGCATAGTGCTTTTTATGTACGGTCTTTCGGGAACTTCAACAGCCTGTTCAAAAACATTACCGCATTTTGAGCAAATGCCTTTGTAGTCACCGTTTGCCGCCGCCTCAAGCATTCCCGCTCTGTCAAGATGCCGAAGCCTTTGAACCGAGTCAAGCATAGCATAAGCCTGCTTTGTGGAAACATCCTGCTGCGGCTTTACAATAACTATTTTACATTCGGGAAGCGGTTTTACAGGAGCAATTACATCGCCCGTGTTGAGGGCAACAGCAGTTCCGCCTGTAAGACTGAACGGAATATCCGCTCCTACCTTACTGCCTATTTCGCAAAGCTCAGCATTTGAAAGATTTGCACCGTAAATTTTATTTAAGCAGTAAAGAACCGCCGCACCGTCGGCGCTTCCGCCTGCAATGCCTGCCGCCATCGGAATGTTTTTGCCTATTCCTATTGTTATTCCCCTTTGGCTTATTCCCACAGTATCAAAAAATTTTTCGGCACATTTATAAGCTATATTTGTTGAATCTTTCGGCATTTCAGAACTGTCTGATTCAATTATAATTTTGCCCAAATTGTTTTGCTGAACATCAACCGTATCATAAAGACTTACTGACTGCATAACCATAAAAAGGCTGTGATAGCCGTTATCAAGTTTTTTCACCATATCAAGCATTAAATTAAGCTTTGCGGCTGCTCTGACTTTCATAATTAAATCTCCTCGGTAATACGCATTTGAACGGGCGTTCGGTTTTGAAACAGCGTTATACTGTCAAATCCCGCTTCCAAAGCGGATTTAAACGCATCAGGTATATTCTTACCCAAATCCGACGCATAATGAGCGTCCGACCCCACAGAAATATATTTTCCGCCAAGCTCACGGAAACGCTTTACAACATCTGTTTCAGGCTGAAGCTTATGAAGCTTTTGTCGAAGCCCCGCCGTGTTTATTTCAAGCGCTATATCCTTTTTGGCACAGAGTCTTAATATTTCGTCTACCTCGGCTTTATAATCGTTCAAATCAACTGTAATCCCCGATTTTGCGAAGAAATATCTTAACGGATATGTTAAATGCGCAAGAATGTCAAAATTGCCCCACTCACACATTTTTATCATTTCATAAAAATACTCTTTCAAAAAAACACGGGTTTCCTCTTCTGTAAATGATTCACCGTAATAAGGGTCAAAGCCATCACGCAGATTGTGAATTGAGCCGAGAACAACATCAAATTTTTGTGAACCCAAAATACGCTCTGCAATTTCTGGGGCAAAGGTGGGCTGGCCAAGCTCAATACCGTTCAGCACAAGAAACCTGCCCCTAAATGCCGATTTCACCTTTGCAATTTCAAAAAATGTTTGAAAAACAGCTCTTTCGTGCGCATAGTCGTTTATGCACCTGTCAACCTCGCAATGGTCGGTAAAGGCGACGGCACGCAAATTATTAAATTCCGCCTGTTCGCAAATAAAGGTAGCCGAATGGTTACCGTCATAGGAATTATCGGTATGGACATGAAAATCTACAATATGGCTATACATTTTATTGCACCTGTCACTTAAAAATCATTGTTTTTATACATTTAAACCAGTAAAATAATTATATAACAGTTATTATGCAAATTCAACCGAAATACTTAAAATAAATTAAATATATTTTAAGATTTAATAAAAATTATGTATTCACATTTAAGTAAAAATATGTTAAACTATTTAGGTTAAAAAGTAATGTAATTACGGAGGTAAAATTAAGATGAAAGGTATTATTACCGTTATCGGAAAAGACAAGGTTGGCATTTTAGCGCAGATTTCAGGAATATGCGCCGAATACGGAGTAAACGTAGTTGAGGTTACTCAGTCAATACTTCAGGATATGTTTTGTATGATTATGCTTATTGACATTGAAAAAGCGAATATTCCCTTTACGGAATTTGCTGAAAAGGCAAAGAAAATGGGCGAAGAGCACTGCCTTACCGTTCACGTTATGCACGAGGACGTTTTTAACTCCATGCACAGAATATAACGGAGGCGGCAATAAATGATAAATACGAGAGATATACTTGAAACTATAAATATGATTCAGGAAGAGAATCTTGATATTCGTACAATTACAATGGGAATTTCTCTTCTTGACTGTGCCGACAGCGACATAGACAAATCTTGCAGTAAAATTTACGATAAAATCTGCAAAAAAGCAGAAAAGCTTGTAAAAACAGGCGAAGATATTGAAAAGGAATACGGTATTCCGATTATCAATAAAAGAATATCGGTAACGCCGATTGCAATGGTAAGCGCTGCAAGCGGCGGCGACCCTGTAAAATATGCAAAAATTCTTGACAAAGCGGCAAAAACTGTAGGTGTTAACTTCCTCGGCGGATATTCTGCACTTGTTCAGAAGGGCTTTGCCGCAGGCGACGAAAGACTTATAAGAAGTATTCCTGAAGCATTGGCTGAAACTGACAGAATTTGCTCCAGCGTTAATATCGGCTCAACTAAAGCGGGAATCAATATGGACGCTGTAAGGCTTATGGGTCAGATTGTCAAGGAATCGGCTGAAAAAACAAGAGATAAAGGTCTTGTCGGCCCGTCAAAGCTTGTTGTGTTCTGCAATGCTCCCGACGATAACCCGTTTATGGCAGGTGCATTTCACGGTGCAGGCGAACCTGACTGTGTTATAAATGTAGGCGTTTCAGGTCCCGGCGTTGTGCGTGCGGCTGTTTCAAAAATTCCCGATGCAGATATTACAGAGGTTGCGGATACAGTTAAGAAAACTGCATTTAAAATCACAAGAATGGGTCAGCTTGTTGCAAAAGAGGCTTCAAAAAGGCTCGGCGTTCCTTTCGGAATCGTTGACCTTTCACTTGCCCCCACGCCTGCTGTCGGTGACTCCGTTGCCCATATTCTTGAAGAAATGGGACTTGAGCAGTGCGGAGCCTGCGGAACAACTGCCTGTTTGGCTCTTCTTAACGACGCAGTTAAAAAGGGCGGCGTAATGGCATCGTCACATGTTGGCGGACTTTCCGGCGCATTTATCCCCGTTTCCGAGGACGCAGGTATGATTGACGCCGCAAGAAATCAGGTTCTCTCAATCGAAAAGCTTGAAGCAATGACGGCTGTTTGCTCAGTAGGTCTTGATATGATAGCAATTCCGGGAGATACTCCCGCAGAGGTTATCGCCGCAATTATTGCAGACGAGGCGGCAATCGGAATGGTTAACTCAAAAACAACCGCAGTAAGAGTTATTCCTGCAATCGGCAAAAAAGACGGCGAGGAAATTGAATTCGGCGGACTGTTTGGTGTTTCACCCATTATGAAAGTAAATACGGCATCTCCTGCTAAATTCATTTCAAGAGGCGGCAGAATCCCCGCTCCGCTCCAAAGTCTTAAAAACTAATATATTGTATAAAATTCGAGGGACGGTTTTACTCCGTCCCTCTTTTTGTGTCAGGCGGCACTGTCAACATTGTTTTGCTGAGCAGTCATTTCCTCACACGCGGAAGTTTCAAGCATTTTATCTGCAAAAATTGCGTAACCTTGCGTCGGGTCATTTATAAACACATGGGTAACTGCCCCGACTAACATACCATTCTGAATAACAGGGCTTCCGCTCATACCCTGTAATATTCCGCCCGTTTTTGAAAGAAGCTCGGGATCGGTAATTTTGACAATCATATCTTTATTTATTTCTCCTGATTTTTTCAACAACTTCACAATTTCAGCTTTATAACGCTTAGGTCCGTTCTTATCTACCGTACAAATAATCTCCGCTTCTCCTGTTTTTACTTCACTGTTCAGTGCAACGGGTACAGTTTCGTTTTGCGGAATACTGTCGGAAAATCCGTACATTCCCTTTTCACAGTTGACGCACAAACTGCCTTGTCTTTCGCCTGTAAAAACGCCACAAAGCTCGCCCACGCTTCCGCTTGCACTTTTATAATATCCATTTACATACGCTTCAGCCATTTCGCCGTTTACCATCGGCATTATTTCACCGGTATCTATATCGCATATAGCATGTCCGAGTCCTGCAAAAGCATTATTTTTCGGGTTGTAAAAGGTTACCGTTCCTATTCCTGCCGTACTGTCACGAACCCAAAGCCCCGCTTTATATTTGCCGGTCGCATCCTCTTTTACTGATGAAAAGGAAACCTTCATAGTATTGTTTCCTCTTACAACAATTACATCCAAAGCCCCGCCGTTGCTTTTTTCAATTATATCCGACAAGGCCTTATTTGTATATACCGACTGACCGTTTACCGATTTAATTATATCGCCGACTTTTATGCCCGCTTTCTCCGCCGGATTTACAGTCTTCCCGTCGGACTCAACTGATTCGCAGTCCACAACCAGCACGCCGTCAGTAAACAGCTTTATTCCGAATATCTCTCCGCCGAGAACTACATACTGTCTTTTTACGGATTTGACGTTCGTTCGCTTAACGGGAATGATATTCAAAAAATTCACTTGCACACTTTCTTCATCTTTTAAAGCCTTTGTGTTTATCACCCCCGCCGAAGCAACAGGGTCTTTACAAGTGAATAATGAAATACCGAAAATTTTCGGCGCTTCATATTTTGAATTTTCAGCTATTACCACATCTTTCGGTATTGTAAACTGACCGAGAAGTATTATTGCAAAAAGCAAAGCACAGATTCCTGCAATAAAAACAGAAAAGCATCTTACAAAATCACGCATTTTTCACCTCCGCACGACTTTTTTGCCGCAATAGTAATTTGCCACAAATAAGCAAAAATATAAGAGGTAAAAAATAGCGTACTGCAAAAATGCAATACGCTGAAAATTTAATAAATTTTTAAATTTTATTGTTTAAAGACTCACAGATTGCGTCTACTGTCTGTTCACGGGAAAGCTCAGTTGCTTCAACCGTTATATCTGCATATTTTTTATAAACAGAAATACGTTTTTCGTAAATATCCTTAACGGTTTCTCCCTTTTCAGCAGCTACTCCCCTCGTTTTGATATTACTCAGTCTTTGTTCAAGTTCGCTTACCGAAACATCAAGAAAAATTACGGTTCCGTTCTTTTTAAGATGCTTCATAGCTTCATCACGGAAAATTACACTGCCGCCGGTTGCCACTACGGCACCGTTAAAATCAGCACTCAGCACTGCGTCACGCTCAGCGTCAAGAAAATGCTCTATTCCGTCATTGTCGATAATATCCTGTAAAAGACGGTTTTCACGGCGTTGAATAAGCAAATCGGTATCAAAAAAATCCATACCCAAAGTTTTTGCCAATATAACGCCGACAGTACTCTTACCTGAACCCGGCATCCCTATAAGTATAATATTCATATCAGATTGAAATTGCATGTGCCAATCTATAAATGTCGAGATCAAGAGATTTTTTCATATTTAAAGCTTCAAAAATATCATAATCAACGATTTCGTCCTTTTGCATCGCAACAACACGGTTGCCTATACCGCTTTTTAAAAGCTCAACAGCCTTGCAGCCCATAAGGCTTGCATTTACACGGTCGCGTACAGTAGGAACACCGCCTCTTTGAACATGACCGAGAGTTGTAGCTCTGGACTCAACGCCTGTTTCTTTCTCTATTCTCTTTGCCATTTCATCAACACCGCCGATTCCTTCAGCAACAATTATAATGAAATGCTTCTTACCGGTTGACTGAGTTTTCCTCATTCTGTCAATAACATCACGCTGGAAATCGTACTCAACCTCAGGAATAAGAATAGAGGTAGCACCGCAGGCAATACCTGCATTAAGCGCGATATAGCCTGCTCTTCTGCCCATAACCTCAACTACCGAACAGCGATCGTGAGATTCGGTAGTGTCACGAAGACGGTCTACCATTTCAAGAACAGTATTCATTGCAGTATCGTAGCCTATTGTATAATCACAACAAGCAATGTCATTGTCAATTGTTCCGGGAATACCTACGCAGGGAATACCTCTGAGAGATAAATCGCGCGCACCTCTGAATGAGCCGTCGCCGCCGATAACAACAAGACCTTCTATACCGAATTCTTTTGCTGTCTCAATAGCCTTCTGCATACCCTCTTCTGTTTTAAATTCAGGACTTCTTGCAGAATAAAGAATTGTGCCGCCTCTGTTAATAATATTTGAAACGCTTCTTAAATTCATTTCAAACATATCGCCCTGCATAAGACCGTTATAGCCTCGGCGAATGCCCAATACTTTCATTCCGTTTTCACAGCCGTAGCGTACTACTGCGCGAATCGCAGCATTCATACCCGGAGCGTCGCCGCCGCTTGTTAAAACACCAATTGTTTTCATTGAAATCACCCTTTTATCTGTAACAAAATAAATAATTCATAATTGGAAAAAATATGATAACACAAAATTTTACAAATTTCAATAGTAAATTTACTGTTGCAGTATAACGTTTTTTTCTCCGGCAATTTTTTTTAGCTCGGTAAGCGTATTATCAGTAATTTTTATTTTGCCTACCGGGAAATATTTCTTAGTATCGGAAAAATAAAAATACAAATTTATATCTCCGTTCTGCTTTAACTGATTGGTTATTTTCGAAATCTTTTCATATTCACTGCAATCACTTGATGACAGACGTATAAACAGTCCTGTCCGCTTTTCTCTTTCGCTTTTAACCTCCGCAGCTCTCTTCGCGGTGTCCAACAGCATTTTCGGCGCTTCATCCTCACGCACAGAAATATGTCCCATAATAAATATTGCTTTTCCTGTTTCAATATATTTAAAATACGGCGGCATAAGCTTCGGAAAAATTATGACCTCCATACTTCCCGTCATATCCTCAACAGTGACAAAAGCCATTGTATCACCGTTTTTGGTTTGTTTTTTAGTTATATGAGAAACAATTCCCATAATTTTTACGGTTTTATAATCATTACCGTCAGCTTCGGAAAGCTCAAGCAAATCGCAAATTCTGCTGCAATTAAGTCTTGCCGCCAAATCTGTATACTGCTCCATAGGATGCGATGAAATATAAAGTCCTGTTGTTTCTTTTTCTCCGTTCAGTAGTTCTTCGGTATCCATCTCAACCATTCTCTTCATTGTGTACGAATCTGCTGAGTTTCCTCTGTCATTTGCCGAAAGCAAGTCAAAGATTCCTATTTGACCTTCGAGATTTCTTTTGCGTGTTCCGTCAAGCTCACTTAAAATAAACGGAAGATTTGTGAGCATTTCCCGCCTGTTGCTGCCAAGTCCGTCAAGCGCGCCGCTCTTGATTAAACTTTCAACTGCGCGTTTGTTAAAGCTCTTTCCGTAAGTTCGCTTGCAAAACGAATAAAAAGAAGAATATTTTCCGTTTGATTTTCGTTCCGAAATAATATTGTCAATATAATCGTGACCTAAGTTCTTAATCGCAAGAAGTCCGAAACGGATTGATTTTAACTCCTCGTACGCGGTAAAATTCTTAAAGCTTTCATTAACATCCGGCGGAAGAATTTTAATATTGCTTCTCTTACAGTCCTCAATATATCCCGCAACTTTTGAGGAATTGTCAAGAATACTTGTAAGCAGTGCTGCCATAAATTCGCAGGGGTAATAGCATTTAAGATACGCTGTACGGTATGCAACTATTGCATAAGCCGCCGCATGCGATTTATTAAAGGCGTAAGACGCAAACGATGACATATCGTCAAATATATTGTTTGCGGTTTCACGGCTTATATTATTACGGGCGCAGCCTTCACAAAAATGCTCGCGTTCCTCCTCCATAACCTTGTGTTTTTTCTTTGACATAGCACGGCGAACAATATCTGCTCTGCCCAATGAATACCCTGCAAGCGTACGGAAAATCTGCATTACCTGCTCCTGATAAACAATACATCCGTAGGTAATATCAAGTATATTTTTCAGAAGAGGCGTTTTATAATAAACATTCTGAGGATTATGTCTGTTTGCAATATAAGTGTCAATTGAGTCCATAGGTCCCGGTCTGTAAAGCGCAATAACCGCAATAATATCTTCAATATTATTCGGCTTTAATCTTGCGATAACGTTTCGCATACCTGTGGACTCACACTGAAATATTCCGTCTGTTTTACCCGATGAAAACAGCGAAAAAACTTTCTTATCATCATAAGAAATTTTTTCTATATCAAATTCAGGATTTTTCTCACGAACCATTTGGACGCAATCGTCAATAACAGTAAGCGTACGAAGACCTAAAAAGTCCATTTTAAGAAGACCCAGTTCTTCTATTGTAGTCATTGTAAACTGAGTTACTATTGACTCGTCATTTCGTGCAAGAGGAACATAATCGCTTACAGGTCTGTCGGTAATAACAATTCCTGCGGCGTGTGTCGAAGCGTGTCTCGGCATTCCCTCAACGCTTTTGGCGGTATCAATAAGTTCTCTTGCAACGGTATCTGTTTCATAAAGTTCTTTTAAATCCTCACTTTCAGCTAACGCCTTTTCCAATGTAACGCCTATAGAATGCGGAACCTTTTTTGCAACATTGTCAACAACACCGTACTGAAGCCCCATAGCTCTGCCGCAATCTCTTATTGCCGCTCTTGCCGCCATTGTACCGAAGGTTACAATTTGTGCCACATGGTCAGAGCCGTATTTTCTGACAACGTAGTCAATAACCTCTTCCCGCCGTTCATAGCAAAAATCCACGTCAATATCAGGCATACTGACTCTTTCGGGATTTAAAAATCTTTCAAAAATAAGGTTATATTTTATTGGGTCAACATTTGTAATTCCCATACAGTACGCGCAAATACTGCCTGCTCCCGAGCCTCTGCCGGGACCGACGGGAATTCCGTGGCGTTTTGCATAGCTTATAAAATCCGCTACTATAAGAAAATAATCAACATAACCCATATCCTTTATAACAGAAAGCTCATATTCAAGCCTGTCTGTATATTCGTTCTTTGGGTTTTCGCCGTACCGCTCCAAAAGACCTTTGTAACAAATGTCCCTCATATAGTCAAAATGTGAAACACCGTCAGGTACAGCAAAATTCGGAAGCTTTGTTTTACCGAATTCAAAGTCAAAATTACACATATCGGCAATTTTCTGTGTATTTTCAATTGACTCGGGAACATAGTCAAACAGCTCACGCATTTCATCCTCGGTTTTAAGATAGAAACGGTCGCTGTCAAATTCAAGAGCGTTTTCATCATTTACCGTTTTATTGGTCGCAATGCAAATCAAAACCTTCTGCGTTTTTGCGTCCTCAGGGTCAATAAAATGAACGTCATTTGTGCAAACAAGAGGTATACCCGTATTTTGTGAAATTCTAATCAGGGCCTCATTTACTTTTGCCTGTTCGGGTATTCCGTGATTCTGTAATTCAAGATAATAATTGCCGTCTCCGAATATATTTTTATACCAAACCGCAGTTTTCTCAGCAGAAGCAAAATCACCGCTTACAATAAGCTTTGGTATTTCACCCGCAAGGCATGCAGAAAGGCAAATTAATCCTTCATGATATTTTTCAATAAGCTCGCGGTCAATACGCGGCTTTGTATAAAAGCCGTCAACCCAAGCCTTTGAAACCATTTTTGTTAAATTTTTATAACCTGTTTCATTTTTACAAAGCAAAATCAGGTGGTGACGGTTTGAGTCAACACCGTGAACCTTGTCAAAACGTGAACGGGCAGCAACATAAACCTCACAGCCGATGATGGGCTTTATCCCCTCTTTTTTTGCGGCTTTGTAAAAATCCACTGCACCGAACAAATTTCCGTGATCGGTAATGGCTATTGCATTTTGCCCGCGTTCCTTGGCAACGGCACAAAGCCTGCCCAGACGGCAAACGCCGTCCAGCAGGCTGTATTCGGTATGCACATGTAAATGAACGAAGGACATAAATTCTCCTTATTCGGTTACTTTTTTGTAAAAATCAAAGCTGTCGAAAGTTCTGAAATAGTCAGCCGGTGTTTCAGCGCGTCTTATAAGCTCAAAGCTACCGTCAGTTTTAAGCAGTATTTCAGCTGATTTAAGCTTGCCGTTATAATTGTAACCCATTGCAAAACCGTGAGCGCCTGTATCGTGAATATAAACAAGGTCGCCCATATCAATCTTCGGAAGCATTCTGTCAATTGCGAATTTGTCGTTATTCTCGCAAAGAGAACCTGTAACATCATACATAGTATCGCAAGGCGCGTTCTCCTTGCCTAAAACCGTAATATGATGATATGCACCGTACATTGCGGGACGCATAAGGTTAACGGCGCAGGCATCAACGCCGATATACTCTTTATGAGTATGCTTTTGGTTAATTGCTCTTGTAACGAGAGCGCCGTACGGTCCCATCATAAATCTGCCGAGCTCCGTGTAAATTGCAATGTCTCCCATACCGTTGGGAGTTAAAACCTCTTCGTAAACCTTTTTAACGCCGTTTGCAATTTCAAAAATGTCGTTGGGAGTCTGGTCGGGCTTATAAGGTATACCTATTCCTCCTGAAAGGTTAATGAATTTAATGTCAGCGCCCGTTTCTTTTTTCAGCTTAACCGCAACCTCAAAGAGAGTTCTCGCAAGAGTGGGATAATACTCGTTTGTAACAGTGTTGCTTGCAAGGAAAGCGTGAATTCCAAACTCTTTTACGCCTTTTGACTTCATAATTTTAAACGCTTCAAAGAGCTGTTCTGTTGTCATTCCGTATTTTGCGTCTCCGGGGTTATCCATAATATTATTGGAAATTTTGAAATATCCGCCGGGATTATAACGGCAGGAAAGCTTTTCGGGAAGACAGCCGAGAGTCTTTTCAAGTATATCAATATGCGTAATATCGTCAAGATTTATTATTGCCCCTAAATCGTTGGCGTATTTAAACTCTTCGGGCGGTGTGTCATTTGAAGAGAACATTATAGCGTCGCCTGTCGCTCCTATTGCCTTTGAAAGCATAAGCTCTGTTTTTGAAGAGCAGTCACAGCCGCAGCCGTATTCACGCAAAATATTTATAAGAAACGGATTCGGAGTTGCCTTTACCGCAAAGTATTCGCGGAAGCCCTTGTTCCATGAAAACGCTTTATAAATGTTTTCGCAATTTTCACGTATTCCCTTTTCGTCATACAAATGAAACGGGGTTGGGTAAACAGAAGCTATCTCCTCAGCTTTTTCTTTTGTTACAAAAGGTGTCTTTTCCATTTTTATTCCTCCAGATGCGATTCAATAATCGCTTTAATTTTTTCAATATTTTCGCCCGTCTGCGATGAGAACGGAATAATATATTCGCTGTCTATAAAGCTCATTTCTTCTCTTGATTTTTCAAGACGTTTTTTATACTCGCTTTTATTCAGTTTGTCGCTTTTAGTCATTACAACAACAAAATCTATACCTGTGCTTTCTAAAAAATCCATCATCATAATATCGTCGACAGTCGGCGGATGGCGCATATCAACAAGCTGAACAACCAATTTTATATTCCTGTCGGAATTAAAATAGCCCTCCATCATCTTCGCCCAGCGCTGTTTTTCCGAATGTGAAACCTTCGCGTAGCCGTAACCCGGTAAATCCACGAAATTTACACTGTCAACACCGTAGAAATTGATTGTAATTGTTTTTCCGGGAACAGAGCTGACTCTTGCGAGATTTTTTCGCATAAACAGTTTATTGAGAAGCGAACTTTTACCGACATTTGACCTGCCCGCAAAGGCTATTTCAGGTAAATCAGACGGCGGTAACTGCTCAAATGTACCGTATGCGCTTTTAAATTCTGCTTTTTCGTATTTCATAATCGCCTTTCTGTATATTTTTGTCTCAAACCAATGCAGCTTTCAAAACATCGTCCGCGGTTTCAGCAAAAACAAACTCCATTCCGTTCTTAACCTTTTCATCTACTTCGTCAAGGTCGCCTTCATTTGCTTTCGGAATAATAACGGTCTTTATTCCCTCAACATAAGCCGCCATTGTTTTTTCACGAAGTCCGCCTATTGGTAAAACTCTGCCCGTAACGGTAATTTCACCTGTCATGGCGACGCTTGATTTAACCTTACAACCTGTAAGAGCTGAAATAAGCGCTGTGAATATTGTAACACCTGCCGACGGTCCGTCCTTAGGCACAGCGCCCTCGGGGAAATGAATATGTATATCCCTTTTCTCATAAAAGCTGCTGTCTATTCCGTATTTGTCGGCATTCGCCCTGATATAAGACACAGCCGCTCTTGCGGATTCCTTAATAACATCGCCGAGTGAACCGGTAAGCTCTAAAGCGCCTTTACCGTTCATTGTGACAACCTCAACCGAAAGCAATGTACCGCCTACAGCCGTATAAGCCAAGCCGTTGACAACACCAACAGCATTTTTTCTTGATTTTTCTTCAGGCTTGAATTTTCTTGAGCCTAAATAATTTTGAATTTCAGAATCTTTAAAAGTAAATTTGCCTTCAAAGCCTTTAGCATACTCTACGGCAGCTTTGCGAAGACAGGATGCAATATTTCTTTCAAGCTGACGTACGCCCGCTTCTTTAGTATAACCGCCGATTATTTCTTTAAGTGCCTTATCCGTAAATTTTACGAGAGATTTTTTCAGTCCGTTTTCTTTAATCTGCTTCGGCACAATATGCTTTTTGGCAATTTGTAATTTTTCTTCAAAAGTATATCCCGGAATATCAATAATCTCCATACGGTCAAGCAAAGGAGCAGGAATACTGCTCTTATCGTTTGCAGTAGTTATAAACATTACTTTACTTAAATCAAAAGGTATTTCAAGATAATGATCCACAAATGCAAAATTCTGTTCACCGTCAAGAACCTCTAAAAGAGCTGAGGACGGGTCGCCGCGGTGGTCTGAGCCAAGCTTATCAACCTCATCAAGCAAAATAAGAGGATTCATACTGCCCGCATTTTCAACAGCTTCAATAATTCTGCCGGGCATTGAGCCGATGTAAGTTTTTCTATGACCTCTGATATCTGCTTCGTCACGGACTCCGCCGAGAGAAATCCTTGCAAATGTTCTTCCCATAGCAGACGCCAATGACCTTGCAATTGAGGTTTTGCCCACGCCGGGAGGACCTGCAAGACAGATTATCTGACCCTTCACATCGGGATTTATCTTTCTGACGGCAAGAAATTCGATAATACGTTCCTTTACCTCTTTAAGTCCGTAATGGTCTTTATCCAGCGCATTGCAGGCATTTTGAATATCAATATTGTCATCTGTAAAATTGTTCCACGGAAGAGCTATTATTTTGTCAAGATATGTTCTTGTTACGGCAGATTCAGGGCTTGAGGGCTGCATTTTTATCATTCTGTCGCATTCGCGAAGAAGCTTTTTCTCAATTTTTTCGCCAAAACCTATCGAACGGATTTTTTCACGGTACTCTTCGACCTCTGACAAAGCGTCTTCGCCCTCGCCCAATTCCTCCGAAATAGCCTTTATTTGCTCGCGAAGATAATATTCCTTCTGATTTTCGTCAATTTGCGCCTGAACCTTTTCGCTTATTTCTTCTTCAATAGCTAAAAGTTCTTTTTCCTTTGACAAAACCGTACAAAGTCTTTCTGCTCGCTTTATGGGGTCGAGTTCCTCAAGCAAGGACTGCTTCAGAGAATACTCCAGCGGAATATTAGCCAAAATGTAATCGGTAAGCTCACCTGTTTCCTTACGTACGGAAACACCTATAATTATATCAGGCGGCATTTTCGGAAGAAGATATGAATATTCTTCAAATACAGCGCAAAGTCTGCGTACCAACGCCTGCTCGTAAATCGCATCATCCTTTGAAACCTTTTTGCTTTCAACCTTCGTAACTATCGCCGAAAGGAAAGGATTTGCAGAGTTTATGCTTATAAGCTCTGCCCTGTAAAGCCCGTCAACAATCACCCTCAAAGCTTCTGTTCCGGGCAGTTTAATGACTTGTTTAATTTCACAGACGACGCCGGTTTTATAAACGTCCGACATTCTCGGGTCGTCACATTCCATATCAATCTGCGCTGATAAAAAAATATTTTTTTTCTGTTCCATTGCGGTTTTTACAGCCTTTACAGACTTTTGCCGACCAACATCAAAATGCAATGTCATCTGCGGGAATATTACAAGTCCACGCAGTGCCACCATAGGCATTGAAACAGATTTATCATTATAATCATTTAATATATTGCTGACTGTTTCCATATCCGTGTATATCACTCCTATTATATTTGATATTATACAGCAAAAAGACAAATTACGCAAGTCGGCAGAATGTATTTATCATTACCAAATAAATAGCATTTTTTGTTATTGTTGTACACTTTGTTAAAAAAGCGAATATGTTTTACCGTTTATTTGAATAATATGCGGAAAGTTTGTTAATTGATTGTCAATCTGTTGACTTTAAGCGACTTACTTTGATATAATACATACAATAGTTAAAAAGGGATTTCTTTTTATACTGTCTTAGAAAATATTTTTTTCGGAGGTTGCTATTATGGCAAGAGTTTACAATTTTTCGGCAGGTCCTTCAATGCTTCCCGAGGATGTATTGAAAAAAGCAGCGGCAGAGATGCTCGACTACAACGGATGCGGACAGTCCGTTATGGAAATGAGCCACCGCTCAAAAGTATATGATGAAATCATCAAGGGTGCAGAAGCTCTTCTTCGTGAACTGATGAACATTCCTGACAATTATAAGGTTCTTTTCCTTCAGGGCGGCGCATCAACTCAGTTTGCGGCAATTCCTATGAACTTTATGAACGGCAGCGGCAAGGCTGACTATGTAGTTTCAGGTCAGTGGTCAAACAAAGCTGCTAAAGAAGCTGCAAAGTACGGCGATGTTAAAATTGTTGCATCTTCAAAGGAGCAGAATTTCTCATGCGTTCCTGAAATGGATAAAAACGAATTCCGTCCCGATGCAGACTATTTCTATATTTGTATGAACGAAACAGTACACGGAAACATTATCCGTGATTTGCCTGACACAGGCGACGTTCCGCTTATCGCTGACATTTCATCCTGCTTCCTTTCAGAGCCTATTGATGTCACAAAATTCGGTATGCTCTACGGCGGCGCGCAGAAAAACGTTGCTCCCGCAGGTCTTACAATCTGCATTATCCGCGAGGACTTACTCGGCAACGCAAGAGATTACACTCCTTCAATGCTTGACTACAAGCTTATGGCTGACAACGATTCTCTTTACAACACGCCTCCCTGCTACACAATTTATATTTGCAAGCTTGTTCTTGAATGGCTCAAAGAAAACGGCGGTCTTGAAGCTATGAAAGAAAAGAATGTTAAGAAGGCAAAGCTTCTTTACGATTTCCTTGATAACTCAAAGATGTTCAAGGGTACCGTTGTTCCGAAGGACCGCTCGCTTATGAATGTTCCTTTTGTTACTGACTCAGAAGAGCTTAACGCTAAATTCGTTAAAGAGGCAACTGAAGCAGGTCTTGTTAACATTAAGGGTCACCGTTCGGTAGGCGGAATGAGAGCTTCTATCTACAATGCTATGCCATACGAAGGCGTTGACGCACTCGTTAAATTTATGGCTGAATTTGAAAAAGCCAATTCATAAATGAGGTACTAAAATGTATAATATTTTAACTTTAAATAAGATTTCCGCAACAGGAATCAAAAATTTCACATCAGACTACAAATGCTCTGACGATATTAAAAATCCGGATGCAATTCTTGTCCGTTCCGCTTCAATGCACGAAATGGAATTAGCTCCCGAAACACTTGCAATTGCAAGAGCGGGCGCAGGCGTTAATAACATCCCCGTTCAGAAATGCGCAGAGGACGGAATTGTAGTTTTCAATACTCCAGGCGCTAACGCTAACGCTGTTAAGGAATTGGTTCTCTGCGGACTTTTCCTTGCATCAAGAAAAATCGTTCCCGCTATTGACTGGGTTAAGACAACTCTCAAGGGTGATGAGAATTTTTCAAAGTCGGTTGAAAAAGGCAAATCCGCCTTTGCAGGTCCTGAAATTAAGGGCAAAAAGCTTGGCGTTATAGGTCTTGGTGCTATCGGCGTTCTTGTTGCAAATGCGGCAAATTCACTCGGTATGTCTGTTTACGGCTATGACCCCTACCTTTCGGTTGACGCTGCATGGAATCTTTCAAGAAGCGTTAAGCACGTTACAAATCTTGACGAAATCTTCGCTGAATGCGACTACATCACTCTTCATGTACCGCTTACAGACTCAACAAGGGGAATTGTTAATACTGTTAACATTGCTAAAATGAAGGACAGCGTTAAAATTCTTAACTTTGCCCGCGGTGAGCTTGTTGACACCAACGACATCATTACTGCTCTTTCAGAGGGTAAGGTTGCCGCATATGTTACTGATTTCGGTAATGACGCATTACTTGACGCTAACGGTGCAATCGTTATCCCCCACCTTGGCGCATCAACGCCTGAGTCTGAGGACAACTGCGCAGTAATGGCTGTTAATGAAATTGTTGATTTTCTTGAAAACGGCAACATTATTAACTCAGTTAACTTCCCGAACGTAAACGTTCCGAGAACCGGCAAAACAAGAATTACAATTATTCATAAAAATGTTGCAAATGTTATAAGCCAGATTTCAACTGCTGTTGCAAGCGAAAATGTTAACATTGACAATATGGTTAACAAATCAAGAGGCGAATATGCTTACACTATGCTTGATGCTGATGCTGACGTTTCCGAATCGGCAATTGAGTCAATCAAGGCAATTGAAAATGTTATCAGAGTAAGAGTTATAAAATAAGATTATATAACCTATTCCATAAAAAAATGCAGTTCGTTCTGAACTGCATTTTTATTTTGTCTTCTGATTTGTTTATTTAACTTCTGTATTTAATCTGACGATTTCAGAGGTATTCCGTTTCACATCCACCCTGTTATAAAGCTTTTTAATTCGGACATTAACCCTGAATAGCCGGTCGCAGTGGTCACAGTAAAAAACCGCTCTGAATGAATGATTCATATATTTCCAATTTTTCTTTTTTTGGACATTTCCGCCGCAAATATCACAAAATTCGTTAAATACATTTTTGTCAACAGCAGGGTCATTACGGTCACTTATATAATACGGCTTAAATGCCAGCTTTTCAAAAAAATCAGTGTCACATTCAAGGATATACTCCTTAATTTTTTCACCGTCAAAGGTTTTTCTTAAGCATTCACTGCCAAGCCTGCTGTCATCAAGCGCTCTGTGATGAGGAAAATCGTCGGGATTTATGTTAAGACAACCGGCAGCATAAGAAAGCCCTGCCTGCTGAACATTTTCCATATCTATAAACCCTTGGCAGTATTTTTGTAAATCACCGTAGCGTTTAATAAAGTACACGTCCTGCTTTTTTCCGAAAAGCTTATAATTTGAAATTAAAGTTCTGATGTCGGTATCGCCCCATGTTAAAAGAGAAAAATTCTCTCCGCACCATTCAGAAAAATTTTTCATTACAGTGTCGAAGGAATCGGCATCCTGCAAATCCTCATTTTCAATGTGCGTAAGTTCTTTTATTCTGCTTCTGATTTTTTTAGAAGCAACGGGACAAATAAACTGTGAAAAGGTATCAATTATTTCAAGTCCCTCGTTAAGCTTAACTGCCCCGACCTCAATAATTTCATTTACAAAGCTGTGAGCCGATTTCAGATATGCATTATTCCATTCAAGATCCATTACTATGTAATTCATATATTCTCCGTTTTGTCTAAGCCTTAATCAGCTCAAATAATTTTTCCGTTAAAAAGTACTGCCGCTCCGTTTTCGATTTTAGATAATGCAGAAACAAATTTTTCATTCCTGCTAACAGATTTTAAATCACAAAGCGGTTTTAAAACAAATTCACGCTCAAGCATTCTCGGATGAGGTAAAATAAGTAATTCGCTGTTGATTTCTACATTGCCGAACAAAAGCAAATCCAAATCAATAATTCTCGGACCGTTTTTAAAAAGCCGTACTCTGCCGAGCGCTGCTTCAATTCCCAAAAGAGCGCCTAAAAGCACTTCGGGCGTAAGGTCTGTTTCAATTTCGACGGCAATATTAAGAAAATCAGGCTGCTCTTCAAAGCCCCAAGGCTTAGTTTCATAAACGCGAGAAATCTCTTTCACCTCAGTTTTCGGTAAAAGCTTTAAAGAATCAACAGCATTTTGCAGATTTTGCAGTCTATCTCCCATATTAGTCCCTATGCTGAGATACGCGCTCATTCTCTGTTCCTTTCAATTTCAACCGCAACCCACTCAAAATCCGCCTTTATCGGCGCTTCAGGCTTTTTAAGTGTAATTTTAAGCCTTTGAATTTTCGGAAACTCATAAAAAAGTCCGTCCGATACACGCTGAGCCACATACTCCAGCAAATCATTTTTTTCGCTCGTCACAATTCGTGTTACAGCTTTTATTATTTTTGCATAGCTGACGGTGTCATCAACATTGTCAGATTTACATGCTTCTGTTAAATCCAAAAAAGCCGTTATATCAAAAACAAAATTTTGACCGTCTGTCTTTTCTTCGGGATTAACACCGTGATATGCAAATATTTTTAGATTTTTTACAATAATCTTGTCCATATTATAAAATTCCTCTTATTATTCTGTCTGCCGTGTTAAGCGCAAGTCTGTTTTCTCTCACATTGTGAACACGCACAAAATCCGTTCCGCCTGATACCGCAAAAACATTTGCCGCAACAGTACCATACACTTTGTCGTCGCCCTCAGCGCCAGAACTGTTTTTTATTACTCGCTTATTGGAAAGAGCCGTAAGATACGCACAGCTTTTATTCTTAATAATATCTGTATTCTTTATAATCTCAATGTCTTCTCCAAAGCTACCTGTAAAGCCGATTCCGGCGTCAAGCATTATGCGTTCAGGAGGTATTCCGAAATCGCTGCATTTTTCCAGCATTTCAGAGAAAAAGGCGCTTACCTTTTCCGTTACAGAAGTATTTTCTGTATCGTTTTTCCTCTGAACTCTTCCGTTGTACATTATAACCCATCCGCAATTGTATTTTTTTACTGTTTCCGCCATCTGAGGATTAAACACACCGCTGACATCGTTTATTACTGAAACGCCGTTATTAAGGGCATATTCCGCTACCTCAGGATAAAAGGTGTCAACAGAAAAGACCGTATTCACTTTGTCGGTCAAAAAAGGAATGTACTCTTTAATTATGTTTAATTCTTCCTCCGCAGAAAGCACTTCTGCATTGGGTCTTGTGGAATTTGCACCTATATCAATTATATCAGCGCCGTCCTGCACCATTTTAAAAGCCTGTTCCAATGCCTTTTGCGGAGAATTGTATTTTCCGCCGTCATAAAATGAATCAGGAGTAACATTAAGAATTCCCATTATATATGTTTTTTTACCCAGCTCAAAAAATCCGTTTTTATGTATAAATTTCAATTTATTTATCGCCCAAAAGGGAGAGAACCTCTGCCCTTGTTTTAGCATCCTTTCTTATTCCGCCTCTTAGAGCGGATGTTCTTGTTTGTGAACCTGCAGCTCTGATTCCCCTCATGGTCATACAAAGATGTTCCGCTTCAATAATTACCGCAACGCCCTTAGGTTTCATATTTTCTTCAATAAAATCGGCAATCTGCGCCGTCAGTCTCTCCTGTAATTGCGGACGTCGCGCAAATGAATTTACTATTCTTGCAAGCTTTGACAGCCCGATAACCTCCCCTTCATCATTGGGAATGTACGCAATATGTGCCCTGCCGACGAACGGAAGAAAATGATGCTCGCACATTGAATACATCGGTATATCGCGTACAATCACTATTTCGCCGCTGTTGCCCTCATGAAAAATCTTCAAATGCTTTTTAGGGTCTTCCTCAAGTCCCGCAAAAATTTCCTCATACATATTAGCAACTCTTTTGGGTGTTTCCCGAAGCCCCTCTCTGTCTGGGTCCTCGCCTATTGCCAAAAGTATTTCGCGGAAAGCCCTCTCAATTCGTTCTTTATCCATTTATAATCAGCCTTTCTCAAATACTATACACAAATAGTTAAAATCATCATTGTAAAGATAGCTTGTTCTTCCTGTTTTTTGACTCGATGCCCGTATAACATCAACAGTAAAGTCATAAAAAGCCCTGTCGGTTTCGTTGTTATCCGCTTTATTTTTAATTGCCTCATAATCCGCTTTATTCTTAAATCTCATTTCAACGGTTATACCGCCTGCTAAGGCGTCGGCGCACGGCGAAACCATACCCTTAAAATTATTAAAGCTGCTGAAATACAGACCGTTAACTGCGAAATAGTTAAACTTCAATGACAAACAGTTATTATCGTAAGGTTCAAT